>PMDK01000070.1 GCA_003154425.1 Ignavibacteriota bacterium | reverse complement strand
AGGTCGAGCGTCCGGAGGTCGATGAGGTCGACCGAAATCCCGCCGTCGGCAAACCTGGAGAGGAGATTCTCACACCTCCCGACCAGGGAGCCGTACACAAGGAGCGTCACATCATCCCCTTCCGCAACGGCACGGGCCTTCCCGAACGGAATGCAGTAGTCAAGATTGCCGGTCGGCACCGGGGACTCCCTTGCGTACAGCGCCTGATGCTCAATCACAAGGACCGGATCGTTTGACCGCATTGCCGAATTGAAGAGTCCGATGTATTCAAAGCTGTCCGAAGGGGCGACGATACGCCAGCCCGGGAAGAGGCTGTAGAGCCCGACGGGATCCATGGAGTGCTGTCCACCGTACCCGCAGCCGATCGCCACGCGCGTCCGGACGACAAGCGGGAGATCGGTGGTATCTCCGTACATGTGACGCGCCTTGCCGATCTGGTTGAACATCTGGTCCGCCGCCACGAGCGAGAAATCGGGGAACATAATCTCGACGACCGGCCGCATCCCGGACATCGCCATTCCGAGTGCGAGACCCGTAAACCCGGCTTCAGCGATCGGCGTGTTCAGCACCCGGCCGGCATATTTCGCAGCGAGGCCTTTCGTGGCGCCATAGGCACCCCCGCCAAAGTTCGCGACGTCCTCCCCGAGCACCACCGTCTCTCCATCCCTCTCAAGCCACCGTCCTGTCACCTCAGAGATCGCGTTCGAATAGCGCAATGGCGCGAAGCTGCTGAAATCCGTCCGCTCGGAGAACTTCACCCCTTCCCATTCAGCGCCGCCGCTCCGGAGTCCGTTCTGAACGGTATCAAGCCCCGGCCAGAGTCCGGCCCGCACCGTCCGGGGTGTCTCCCCGACCGTGCAGGAATCCACGGCGCGCCTGACCCCTTCGCGGGCGAGATCCCGCACCCTGCCGACCTCCCCTTCGGAGAGGATCTGCGCCTCTTCCAGTCCCCGCGGGAACGCGCTGATCACCTCCCGTTCCTTTGACAGGGCCTCTTCCTCTTTTGTCCTGTAGCCGAAAGCGCTCCCCGGCTGATCCCCTGCATGATGGTAGCGCCGGTAGCAAAGCGCCTCGATGATGCAGGGTCCGCCGCCGGCGCGCATCTCGCGTGAGACGGCCGAAAGAAGTCCGTGTATCCCGACAACGTCATTCCCGTCGATCCTGTACCCCCTCATCCCGTAGGATGCCGCCCGCACATAGAGATCCTCAATGGCGCATGCCTGCCGGAGGGGAGTGGCAACCGCATATGCATTATTCTCGATGAAGCATACCAGAGGGAGATCCCAGAGTCCCGCCAGGTTGCAGGCTTCATGAAACGAGCCTATGTTCGTCGCGCCGTCGCCGAAGAAACAGATTACAATGTTGCCGGTCCGGCGAAACTTCTCGGCAAAAGCAGCGCCGGCCGCGAGTGGGATCCCCCCCCCCACAATCGGGTTTGACCCGAGAAACCCCGCCTCAGCGTAGCGGAGATGCATGGACCCTCCCCGTCCCGCGCAGTACCCGGAGGCGAGACCCATGATTTCCGCCAGTGTCCTGTCAAGAACCTGCTGTGCGGGGGGGGGAAGCAGCTCGTTCACGGGATCCCAGCCATCGGGAACGACGAACTGGAGCGCCTTCGCGAGGAATTCATGGTGGGACCTGTACGTCGCGACGACCTTGTCCGATTTTCTCAATGCGGCGACGACTCCCGCCGCGACCCCCTCCTGCCCGACGCTGGTGTGGACAGGACCCCAGAGGCAGTCGTCGGCTTTCAACCGAAGGAGCGCGTGTTCAAATTCATTGATGAGGACGATATCGAACAACATGCGGGCCGCGGCGCGGGGGCCCAGGGCCCGGAGATCGTCCTTTTCAGAGTGCCATTCCTCGAAACGGGTTTCTACGTCCAGCATGGTCCTTTTCATGCGTCAGTCCATGATCAATCCGCCGTTAACGTCCAGGATCTCCCCGGTGACATACCGGGACCGCTCCGAGGCAAGGAAGAGAATGGCTTCCGCTATCTCGCGCGGTTCCCCGTACCTCTTGAACGGTATTTTTGCCGCGAATTCCTCATTCGCCTTCTCGCCCCAGGCCTCCGTCATCGGCGTTCTTGTCGGTCCCGGGCAGACCGCATTCACATTGATGCCGTACGGTGCGGCCTGCAACGCCAGGCTTTTCGTGAAGCAGATGACGCCCGCCTTGCTCGCCGCGTAGTGCGCGCCGACGACAAGGCCGCCGATCTTCGCCGAGGCAGACGCCATGCTGACGATCTTCCCCTTTTTGCGTGTCTTCATGAACCGGAAGGCCTCACGGGAAAGGAGGAAAACGCTTCGGAGGTTCACGGCCAGGACCCGGTCCCAGTCGGCCACATCGATATCGAGTATCGGGGTCGTCATGGAAATCGCCGCGTTATTAACAAGTATGTCGAGCGACCCGAACGAGTCCACAGTCGAACGAACGAGAGCGACGACATCCTTCTCGTCCGAGACATCGGCCGTACATGAAGAGGCCTTCCCTCCGCTTTCCCTCACCTGCCGTGCGATCTCTTCTGAACCCTCGTTCCTGACATCCGCCAGTACGACCGTCGCCCCTTCAGCCGCAAACAGCCGGGCCGTCGCCCCGCCTATCGCGCCCCCCGCACCGGTGATTATCGCCACGCTGCCGCCCAGTTCCATCAGCCTCAATGCTCCTCTATGAGTGGTAGTGTCTCACATGCACGGTTCAGCACCGCCACGGTCGCATCCGCTCCCACGCGAGCGAACGCCATCGCGAGGGCGGATTGCGGATCCGGGGCATAGTCAAGGTTGACCTCCCGGAGGACGCCGGGAGGAATGCCGTCGGTGACAAGTATACAGGTGACTCCTTTTTCGACGGTGGCTTCCGCAACCTGGATCATGTGGACAGCCGTCACACGGTGGGTGAACTCTCCTTCCTCGACAAGGCGGAGGATGTCCTTCTTAGACCGGTAGCCGAGGCGCCGGATATCCTCTCCATGCGTCACCGACAGCCCCTCGTAGCAGGGGGACACGATGATTACCACCCCCCCGTCGCGGACCGCCAGCGCGGCATTGTCGAGCGCCTTGTTGACCTGCCAGAATTCGATATCGAACGGAAAACCGTCTGCGACGACGATATCCGCTTTCCCCGGCAGGAGGACCGTGTGTGCTTCGAGCGCAAGCGGGACCCCTTTCCTGTGCGCCCCGACGGGATGGCCGTACACCGCGCCGCAGATCCTCCCGTCTCCACCCAGGATGACATTCAGGATCGCATCGAGTCCCGCCGCCATCGCAGAGTTGTCGATCGCCTCCCGGATCGCATTCTCCCTCCGCCCGACCACGTCCTTCGCCAAGAGGCCGACCCGCACCCAGTGAAAATCCGCGCTTGTCTTCGGACCGCACAGCCCCGGAACGATGATATTGCAGCCGCCGGTGAACCCGCAGACGTCCATCGGCATGATCTGGCCCAGCCCGACGATGAAATCATATTCGCGCATCTTCCGGTTCACCCAGACATCGATCCCCGGAGCCACACGCCCGGCAAAGTACAGGTTGTCGGGGTCCGTCCATTCGTGGTTCGTGACATGGAACCTATCGACGATCCCCCCGCCGAGCTTCTCACGGATTTCGCGGTCAGACATCGGGCGGTGAGAACCGAGCGCCATAATGATCTCCACGGCACGGTCGGGGATTCCCGCACTCCTGATCTCCTCCAGCACGGGGGGGAGCATCATCCGGACGGGGGTGGGCCGGTGATGGTCATCGGACACGATAAGGACATTCCGTTTCCCCTCCAGAGCGTTGCGGAGGCGTTCGGCCCCGACCGGGTTTGCCAGAGCATCCGAAAGGATCTCCTCTTCCGTCCGCCCGGGACTCATGTGAGGCGGGGAGAAGACACCCATCAAATTCCGATCGGGGATCTCCATCGGCTTCACACCCTCGTACGGAAACCGCACTCTGGCCATAACGGGGAAGGATTCCACTTATTCAGTGCGAGCCGGCGAACTGGCTGGCGGATCCGAGCCCTTCGCTCCCGAGTCCCTGGTATCCCCCATCAACGGGGAGATCGGCTCCGGTAATGAAGGAGGCGTCGCTGCTCAGCAGAAAGAGGATTGCGGCGGCAACCTCGACAGGCTCTCCGAGGCGCCGCAGCATATGATACTCCCCCCAGACGGGTTCCCATTTCGCCCTGTCGCCCCCCGCCGCCTTCTCGACCTCCCGGGTCCATATCCAGCCGGGGCTGACGCTGTTCACCCGGATCCCGTACGGTGCCAGGTCGAGCGCGATGCACCTGGTGAGATTGGCGACCGCCCCCTTCGCGCTGTTATAGGTCCAGCGGTTCGGCTGCGCGA
>PMDK01000187.1 GCA_003154425.1 Ignavibacteriota bacterium | reverse complement strand
AGCACTGGCTCAACGGGATCAAGGTGCTGGAATATGAACGGGGGGGGAAGGAATTCCTCGCGCACAAGGCCGTCAGCAAATTCAAAGACATTGACGGATTCGGAGAAGCGCCCAGCGGCCACATCCTCCTTCAGGATCACGGTGATCAGGTCTCTTTCAGGAACATCAAGATCCGCATATTGTAACCCGGTTTCCTCTCAAGGAAAGGTCCGCCGATGATCTCCTCCTCCCGCCGCAGCTTCCTCAAAAAAGCCGGCATGGCTGCTGCAGCCGGCGCGCTTCCCCTCTCGACCGCTCTGACGCAGGGCATGCAGGAAATGAGGGGGAAGACGGTCCTCCCGTTCGATCTGGGAATCGCGTCGTACACATTCCGGATGTTCACGCTCGACCAGGCCATCGCCATGACCAGGCGGGTCGGCATCGGGAAGCTTGCGTTGAAAGATGTGCACCTCCCGCTGAGTAGCTCCCCTCGGGAAATCGCTGCAGCCCTGGCGAAGATGAAAAGCGCGGGAGTGACGCTCTCGTCGTGCGGGGTCGTGTACATGAAAACGGAGGCCGAGGTTGAACGCGCGTTCGCCTATGCGCAGAGCGCCGGACTGAAGATGATGGTTGGCGCCCCGGACGTCTCGGTGCTGGGGGCTGCTGAAAGGGCGGCCAGGGCGACGGACATCGCGCTGGCCATTCACAACCACGGTCCGACCGATGAGCGGTTCCCGAGTCCGGAAAGCGCATACAGGGTCATTGCGAACATGGACAGACGGATGGGGCTCTGCATCGACGTGGGGCATACCCGGCGGCTGGGGCTTGACCCCGCGGCCGAGGCGGAGCGCTTCTTCGACAGGCTCCTGGACATTCATATCAAGGATGTCAGCGCCGCGGACGCGAAGGGAAGTACGGTGGAAATCGGCCGGGGGGTGATCGACATCCCGAACCTGCTCAAAACGCTTATGCGCCTGAAGTATGCGGGAACGCTCCACATTGAACACGAAAAGGATGAGAACGATCCTTTGCCCGGCGTTGCCGAATCCGCCGGATACCTGCGGGGTGTTCTGGATATCCTGTACGTCAAATAATCCTCTTAGGGAGACCGGCATGACAACGCGACGCAAATTCCTGAAGGACATTGCCATTGGCACGACGGCGGCTACCGTCGGGTTGAATGCGAGAAGTTACGCCCGGATCCTCGGCGCCAATGACAGGGTGAACTTCGCCATCATCGGACTGCACGGTCGCGGTTACGGGCATCTTGACTCGTTACGGGCCAACAGAAATGCGGTCGTGTCCCACGTGTGCGACGTCGACGGCAGAGAGCTTGACAAATTTGCGGTCGCCGTGAAGGAGAAGTTCGACCGCGCCCCCGTCAAAGAGAGAGACTTCAGAAGGGTGCTCGAGGCGAAGGATGTGGATGTGATTACGATTGCCACGCCGGAACACTGGCATGCGCCGATGGCGATCCTCGCCCTGCAGGCGGGGAAGCATGTGTATGTGGAAAAGCCGTGCAGCCACAATCCGCACGAGGGCGAGCTCCTGGTGCAGGCCCAGCAGAGATACGGCAGGCTCGTGCAGATGGGGACCCAGCAGCGCTCTTCTCCTCACACCATCGAGATCGTGAAGAAGATCCATGAAGGGCTGATCGGCAAAGCATATCTCGGGAAAGGGTGGTACAGCAACACGCGGCAATCGATAGGAGCGGGCAAACAGGTCCCTGTTCCCGAATACCTTGACTGGGAATTGTGGCAGGGTCCGGCGCCGCGGAGACCCTACAAGGACAATATCCACCCGTACAACTGGCACTGGTTCTGGCACTGGGGGACCGGAGAGACACTTAACAACGGCACGCACGAAGTCGATGTGTGCCGGTGGGCGCTCGGCGTCGAATTCCCCGCAAGGGTGACGTCTTCCGGCGGCCGGTACCATTTCGCCGATGACTGGGAGTTCTACGATACGCTGGTGACCAGCTATGAGTACGACGGCAAGATGATCACCTGGGAAGATCTGAGCTGCCAGGGGAAGGAGCTTGACAACAGAAGCCGCGGGTCAACCATTCACGGGACTGAAGGCACGGTACTCGTCGACCGGGACGGCTACGAGGTGTATAACCTGGAGAACAAGAAAATCGCTGAATTCAAAGTGGGGACGAAAAGCACGACACGGGATCTGGTGAGTGCCGACTCCATGACCGATGATCATTTCCGCAATCTGATCAACGCGATCCGGGACGGCGAACGGCTGCATTCGCCTGTCCGGGAGGGGAACATCAGCGTCACGATGCTCCAGCTTTCGAACATCGCCTGGAAGGTGGGCCGGGTCCTTACGTTGAACGGCACCGACGGTCATATTGTGGGGGATCCGGAGGCCGCAAAACTCTGGCAGCGGGAATACGAAAAAGGATGGGAGCCGAAGATCTAGGCCGTCCTCGCCCGAACGACGAGCCCCCCGATTCATCATCCCATCAGAACGAGGACCTCGTTATGGTCCTCCATCTGTTCCACGGGGATGAGGTCCCCTCCCAGCTCCCTGCCGTTGAGGATGATCTTCTGAACCCCCTTCTGGACCCCCTTCTCGTTTCGTATCATGATGTTGAAATACCTGTTCCGGAATCTCCTGGTGATTTTGAGCTCTTTCCACTCTGCGGGAACGCAGGGATCGATTCGTAACCCCGCATACTCCGGCTGGATGCCGAGAATGTACTGTGTCGCGGTGTAATATGCCCAGGAGGCGCTTCCGCTCAGCCACGGGAGCCGGGACGCACCGACCCGGGGGCTGTATTTGCTGTTGGTGAACTGGCAGTACACGTACGGTTCGATTTCACGGATTTCCGCTCTCTTGTTGTAAGCGGCGGGCATGAACCTGCGATAATAGGCGTACGCCTGGTTGCCCCGGCCCAGCATCGCTTCGGCGATAATTGCCCATCCCTGGGTATGGCAGAAGACCGAAGCATTCTCTTTCATCCCCTTGTTGAACAATCGCGCCTTGATCACCTTCGGATCAGTTCTCTCCACGGGCGGATCGCAGATCATCAAACCATACTCCGTGGAAAGGCGTCTGCTGACGACGTTCATTATGTCCTCGGCCCGGGCTCCGGTGGAATGACCGCTGTACACAGCCCATGGCTGCGGCTCCAGGAAAATGGACGCCTCCTCGTTCTCCTTTGATCCG
Organism: Ignavibacteriota bacterium; assembly: GCA_003154425.1. Lineage (GTDB taxonomy): Bacteria > Bacteroidota > Ignavibacteria > UBA10030 > UBA6906 > Fen-1273. The sequence continues at coordinate 14,297 of PMDK01000187.1, read as the reverse complement.
AATTTCAGGCCATCGGCCCTGTATGCGCGCAGGAACCATTCTCCATCCCACGCATGGCGTTGGAGGTTGTCGTCCAGCGTTTTCAGATGACCTCTTGCCCAGGATATCTCCTCCGGGCTGTTCAGCATCTCACAGGCGTCCGTGTACGCCCTGAGCGCGTACCGCAATTGAAAGCCGACGAACACAGACTCACCGTTGTGGCCGAGTTCCAGACAGTCGTTCCAATCCGCAGACAGACCGCAGGGCAGACCATGCGCCCCGAGGCGGTCAAGGGTGAATTGGATCGCGCGCCTCAGGTGTCCGAGGACGGTGTCTTCACCCTTGTCGGCATACGGAAGGACAGTGCTGTAAAAAGAAACATCGCCGGATTCCTTGACATACGCAGGAACGGTGTTAAAGAGCCACATACAGTCGTCGGACCGGTACTCCCTTTCCGCCGGGGCCGTCTCTGCCCCCGGCGTGTGGGCAAAAGGCTTCACAACAGGCATCGCGCCCCCTGTGGAAACCTGACCGGTTATCATCAGCTCAAGACGCTCTCTGACCTCATCGGGAATCGTATGCATGACACCGAGCATATCCTGCACCGTGTCGCGGTATCCCAGCCCGTCTCTCTCTCCGCTGTAAATCAGGCTTGCGGCCCGTGACCAGGCGTAGGTGACGAGGCAGTTATACGGGTTCCACATGTTCAACATGCTGTTGAGCTCTCTGTCGGGCGTTTCGGCGGTCATCCCTCCGATTCGTGAATGCCAGTAGGACTTGAGTTTGTGGAATTCCTCGCGGACTTTCCCGGGGGTGCCCGATTCCCGGACGGCGGTTCTCCCCTCCGAGCCCGCGCTGCCGATGCCCATCAGAACGACGAGCTCTTTCGACTCACCCGGGAGCAGGTTGACGTCGACCTGCAGGGTGCCGCAGCCGTTGTCTCCGGTGGCGAGTGAGTTCTTGCAGCGTCCCCGTTCGACGGCGATGGGGTTGGCGTACGTCCTGTAGGGTCCCAGGAAAACCTCCCTGTCCGTGTCGAAGCTCCTGACGGGAGCCCCGGTGAGAGCCAGGAATGTGTGCCGGCCCTGTCCGTTGTCTTCAAAATGGTCCGGGCGCTCAGGCATCAGGACGTTTGTGCCGTGGTCGATGATCCCGTCGAGGACATCCATTTTCATGATGAACTGCGAGTATTGCAGGTTGATGAGATCCTGGGACAGGTTCCAGTTGTTGGCGTATTCGACATACGTGAACAGTCTCAAACGTCTCTTCCTTCGCCCGGCGTTTTTCACTGTGAGGAGCCAGCATTCGTATGTCCGCCCCAGCGGCACGAAGAATAGAGTCTCTGTTTCTATGGAAGAGTAGGCGGAGGAGATCCGCGTGTAGGCGGTACCGTGGCGGCACTCGGTTGTGTATTCCTTCAGCGGCTTCCCGACGGGCTGCCAGGAGGTGGACCAGAAGTCCCTGCTCTCCCTGTCATGGATGTACACATACCGCCCGGGTTGATCCGCCGGAATGACGTTGAAGCGGAGCCGTGTGAACCGGCCCTGCGCGGCGGATCTGTAGAAGCTGTATCCGCCGGCGTTGTTGGTGGTGATCGCGCCGTAGTCTGTCGAGCCAAGGTAGTTGCTCCAGGACCTCGGCGTGTCGGGCCTCGTGATCACGTATTCCTTGTTCAGGTCGTCAAAATATCCAAACTTCATGGTCAGTTCCCCGGGGGGTGATTGATTGCGAGGTATCTCTTTATGGCTTCCAAGAAATAGTAATCGGCGAAAATAGCCGGCTTGTCTGTGTTCTGGTTTCCGGGTTGTGTCAGGTATTGTGTTGAATGAAGCAGGATGGCATTGGTCCTTTCATTCTCTGCGAGATATTCTTTCGAGCACAGGGCGGCAAGCATCGCAGTAGCCTTTTCCAGGTATTTCCTCTTCTGTCCAGGATCATGGACATACGCACGTAATTCAAAAAGGGCGGACGCGACGATCGCCGTCGCTGAAGCATCTTTGACATTTCCGAATTCGGGCAACGAATCGAAGTCCCATGCTGAAACGTTATCCGGCGTCAGCCTCCTCAAGAAATAATCCGCCAGTGCGCAGGCCTTCACAAGAAAGCCCTCATCCTTTGTGTATCTGTAGCACACGGTCATGCCGTAAATGAACCACGCATGGCCGCGCGTCCAGGTCGAATGCTCGTTCTGCCCCTGCAGCTGGCCTTTGTTGAATACCGTCCCGGAATCCTTGTTATATCGGACCACATGATACGTGCTTCCATCCGGACGGACAAAATCCCGATAGGTATTCAAGGCATGCCGGATCGCATGTTCTCTCAGAGACTGCGGGGCTCCGTTCTCAGAACCCCAGAACAGAAGCTCCAGGTTCATCATGATATCGACGACGACCGGAAACAGCGTCGTATCCCGGCTGAAGGGAGGCTCATCCCAGTAGCAGCGGAGCATCCCCACCTTCGGGCTGTATCGTTTGTCCAGCGTGATCGCAGCTCGCAGCAAAGTGCCTTTGTACGCCAGAGCCTCATTATGCGAGACGTCCCTGATCGCGTTGCCGAAGCTGCAGCCGAACATAAACCCCAGATCATGTGTGCCGGTATTGTCTTTCTCCTTCTCGAGTCCGGCGGTCCACTTTCTTGCCCAGTGTTTGAACTCGTCTTTCCCGCTCAGTTCATACGCGAGCCAGAGGCATCCCGGATAAAAGCCGCTGGTCCACCCGGATGAATTGAAGTAGCTCCACTGAAGATCATGGGGGGCATAGGATGGAAACCGCGTGCTGTCTCTCACTTCGAGCACACTTGCCTCAAGATGCCTGTATGAGACACGCAGCGCATTGGCAATGAGAGAATCCGGGAGCGTCTGGCTGCCGGATTCCCCGGTGCACACAAGAAGGCCAAAAAGGAGAACAAGCGGTTTCACATCACCCGTCCCTGTGATTATCATTCCTTCAAATGTCGCGCAAATTGTCGGGAGAATCAATTGCCGGAACGGGCCCGATTTGATTTTTGCGGGTCCGTGCGCTATCTTGGCACGATCAGCTCCGCAGGGCTCCCCCCCGGTCAATCACAGAGGCCCCCGTGAAATTCGGATTGCCGCTTCCCTTTTCCCTGAGTGCCGTGCTTCTCCTGGCATCCGCATCCCCGAAGCTGACAGGAGATAGCCGGATGGAAGGCCCGGCACTTTCCGGTGAACTGCCGCAAGGGGCGGGGATCTTTGACGTCAGATCGTTCGGCGCCGCGGGGGACGGCAAATCGCTCGATGTCGGTGCCATCACCAGGGCGATTGAAGCTGCCAGTGCTGCCGGTGGCGGCACCGTGCGATTCCCGGCCGGGAGGTACCTCTCGAGTTCCATCCGCCTCAGGAGCAACGTCGGGCTTTACCTCGAACATGGCGCTGTCCTCGAAGCCATCCCCTGGACTCAGGCGGCGTACGACCCTCCTGAACCTAACGCATGGGCGAAATACCAGGACTTCGGTCACAGTCACTGGCACAACAGCCTTATCTGGGGTGAGGACCTCGACAATGTCTCCATCGCCGGACCGGGACTGATCTACGGGAAAGGACTCAGCAGGGGTCTTGAGAGCGGAAAATACAGCGACCCCCCGGAGGGTGCGGGAAATAAAGCCATCAGCTTCAAGAACTGTCACAACATCACGGTGCGGGACATCTCCATCCTTCACGGCGGCCACTTTGCGATTCTGGCGACGGGCGCCGACAACCTCACTCTCGATAATCTCCGGATCGATACCAACAGGGATGGCATCGATATCGACTGCTGTCACAATGTCCGGATTTCAAATTGCAGCGTGAACTCTCCCTGGGATGACGGGATATGCCTGAAGAGCAGTTACGCGCTGGGCCGCGTGCGGGCAACGGAAAACGTGACGATCGTGAATTGCTACGTCACAGGCGGATACATCGAAGGAACGCTGCTTGACGGCACGTTTCGGCGGGCACCGTCAGGGTACGCGGGATTTACCGGCAGGATAAAGTTCGGTACGGAGTCCAATGGCGGGTTCAAAAATGTCGCGATAAGCAACTGCACTTTTGAGGACTGCGGCGGTCTTGCCATCGAAACCGTCGATGGCGGTGTGATCGAAGACATCACGGTAAACAATATCGCCATGCGGAATATCGTGAATGCACCGATTTTCATCCGGCTCGGCAACCGGGCACGCGGCCCGGACAGACCCCTCCCGGGCTCGATACGGCGGATCAACATAAGCAACATCGTCGTTTCGGGCGCTCACCGTCAGCTCGGCTCGATACTCAGCGGCCTTCCGGGCCGGCCCATCGAACAGGTGCGAATCAGCAACATGCAGATTCTGCAGGAGGGAGGGGGGACGACACAGGACGCCGCCCTTCGTCCCCCGGAGAAAGAGGCGGACTATCCCGAGCCGGACATGTTTGGCACCATGCCCTCCCATGGATTCTTCATCCGTCACGTCAGGCGGATAGACCTCGGCGATATAGACATACGGACGGAGAAAGAAGATTTCCGTCCGGCATTCGTCCTTGAGGATGTAGAGGGCGCCGATGTTGACCACGTCAGATGGAGTCATTTGGCGGCCACGCCCTCGATAATCCTGCGGAGTGTCTCTGATCTCTCCATTCGTCTGAGCCCTCCGGTTCCGGATATCCATGTTGAACATGCGGAAGAAAAGCAGTATTGACAGGAGCGTCAAAACAGGGTGCACTATGACGATTCGTTCTTTCACCGGGGGGTGGTCTGATCGGCCGAAGCGCCTCGTCGTGATACTCCAGGGCGTGTTCGTCCTCGCGTTCCCCGCGCTTCTCGCGCAGTCACCGGACCATCCCACGCTCGCGCTGGGGTCTCCCGCGCCCGATTTCAATCTCCCCGGTGTCGACGGGCGGACCTGCTCGCTCAGGGACTTTGCGGACGCGAAAGTCCTTGCTGTGATATTCACCTGCAATCACTGTCCCACGGCTCAGGCCTACGAGGGACGGATCAGGACAGCTTGTCGCCGAATACCGTCGCGCGGGGGGTCGCATTCGTCGCCATCAATCCGAACAATCGCCGAGGCAGTCAGGCTCGACGAGCTCGGGTACACCGACCTCGATGATACGTTTGCGTCGATGAAAATCCGCGCCGCGGACCGCCATTTCAATCTTCCCCTACCTCGACGACGGCCCGACGGAGGCGGTGACCCGGCAGTACGGGCCCGTGGCGACGCCGCATGTTTTCATCTTCGATCGCCGCGCGCCGCCTGCGCTTCCAGGGGCGCATAGACGACTCCGAGCGCGAGGAGCTTGTAAGGAACAGCGACACCCGCAACGCCCTCGAGGCATTGCTCCTTGCCGGCAAGGAGCCTCCGGTGACCGGAGACCAAGGTCTTCGGTTGCTCGATCAAGTGGGCCGAAAAAGCGGAGTCCAACCGCCAGTGGGAGGAGAATGTCCGCCGTGAGCCTGTGACACTAGAGTCTGCTGACACCGCGGCGCTCCGGGAGCTTCGTACCGGCAAGTCCGGAAAGATAAGGGTGGTGAACGTCTGGGCGACCTGGTGCGGACCGTGTGCTGCGGAATTCGACGACCTGATCGGGACGAATTTGCGATTCCGGCATCGCGACTTCGAAATGGTCACCGTTGCGGCCCAGTTTCCCGACGAAAAGGAGAAGGTCCTGAGGTTCCTTCAAAAGCACCACGCTTCGACCCGCAACCTGATCTTCGGCGGGACCGACAAGTACAGCCTCATGGAGGCACTCGATCCCCGGTGGAGCGGCCCCCTCCCCCACACTCTGGTGCTCGGTGCTGACGGCGAGGTCCTCTACCGCCAGACCGGGGACCTGGATTTCCTCAAACTCCGCCGGGTGCTTGTCCCCGCCCTCAACAAGCTGGCCCCCTGGGGCGGGCTGAGCCCCGTCAAGTAACTCACTCTGTCCATTCATCCGGGCGGGAACAACTAATGACTGCAGGTCAATGTATGTGGAAAGGTCTTTTGCGCTGCGGGTGTCTTGTCGCTTGTGTATTCCTCCCGGCCCTTGGTCCGACCTACGGCGGCACCGTCGTGTTCGTTGAGAAGGACTTCCCATCGGCGGAGAATAGCGCAATCACCCGTACGGCGCTCGAGCGCGCATTTGCCTCATTGAACCCGCGGTTTCTCGGACTCGCCGAACTGCGCAAGGACAGTGCCCTCCGTGAGGGGGATCTGCTCGTCCTCCCCTACGGGTCCGCTTTTCCCGCCGATGCGTGGGAGACGATCCGCCGGCATCTCGAGCGCGGCAATCTTCTCATACTGGGGGGCCGTCCCTTCTTCGAACCGGTCTACCGCGACAGCCTCGGGTGGCGCGTTGATCGTCCCTCGAACGCGTATGCCAGGAGCGTCGGCATCGAGCATTCGTATGAAGCGCCGCAGCATGGGCCCTGGAGTCTCCAGTGGGATGAGGATGCCCCGTATTTCCAGGGGGGCGTGCTCGCCCCGCGCCGGGTCTTTGTGAACGCAGGTCACGGCGGGAGGTATCGCGGGCTCGGTTTTCTCGTTGATCACCGGGGAGACCGCCTGGCCGCCCCGGTGGTGGCCGAAGATCTTGTGGGGCGAGGACTGGCTGCCCCGCGGCGGCGTGTCTACCTCAGCTTCGATGCAGAACCCTCGTACTGGGAATCCGCGGACGGGATCGGACTGATGCACCGCGCTGCCGTCTATGCTTCACGGGGCGGCATCCGGATCTGGCTTGATCTTGAGCACCTTGCGCTGGATCCGGGTGAATCCGTCTCCGGCGCCGTGGATGTCATGCGGGGAGGAGGACCCGCCTCACTCAGGCTTGAGCTGCTGTCCGGTTCGAAAGTCCTCGCATCACGATCGCTGGACTGCGGGAGTTCGCTGCACGGAGAGATCGGTCTGGCGTTCCCGTTGGACGACGCCGGTCTCTACAGGGTGCGCGCGACGGTCTCTGCGGGAGATACGCTTCTGGAGAGGTACACGTCGGGGGTTTCTGTGCGCGATTCCTCCCTTCTCCGGTCAGGTGCGCGTCTTGAGGCCGGCCGCGATTACTTCCGGCTGGATGGAAAGCCATATCTGATGGTGGGGGCGAACTACTTTTCAACCGACCCCTATACCTCCGGGTTCTTCGTCGGCGGCAGCATCGGGGGGAACGCATGGGTGTGGGACCGCGATTTTGCCGCGATGGAGCGACAGGGCTTCACCGCGGTGCGCACCGGCATCTGGGGCGGCCGCGCGCGATACCTGGATGTCGTCAGCGGCGCTGCCGATGATCGTCTGCTCCGGGCGGTGGAGGCGTATCTCAGTGCCGCTGCGCGTCATCATATGCAGGTCATTTTCACGCTTTTCGCTTTTAGTCCCCAGGCTGAACAGCGTGAAGGCACTGGACAGGAAGGTGATCGTCCCGTGCCCAATCCTTACCTGGATCCGGCGGCGCGTGAAGCCGAGTGTGTATACGTTCGCGCGATCGCTTCCCGGTTCCGGGATGTGCCGTTCCTGAGCTACGACCTCATCAACGAACCGAGCGTCACCAACCCCGGTCGTCTCTGGAAGGGGAATTCGCCGAACGGGGATCCGAAGGAGCTGGCCGCCTGGCAGCACTGGCTCGAGAAGAGGTACGGCACGACGGACAGTCTGGCGCGTGCCTGGCATGCAACTCCCGCCGAGCTTGGCGCTTTCAACAGAGTGTCCCTCCCTGCATTCGCCGATCTGGAGCCGGCGCGCTCCGGCAACCCGAGGATTGTGCGCGCGGTCGACTACAACCTTTTTGCGCAGGACGCATTCTGCCAGTGGGTTGACGCACTAATCCAATCCATCCGCTCCGCGGGTTCGCACCAGGCTGTTACCGTGGGCCAGGACGAAGGTGGCGTTGCCGATCGGGTCTTGAATCAGTTCTGGGCGGAGTCTGGTGTCAGCTTCACGGTGAACCACTCCTGGTGGCGCGACGACGCGCTTCTCTGGAACTCCGTGGCGGCCAAAGCCCCGGACAAACCCAACCTCATAGGTGAAACAGGGCCCCAGCCTGTGTGGGCGATGGACGGGTCCTGGCGATGGGACGACGTTCAGGGGATGGGACTGGAGGAGCGGAAACTCGTCCTTGGCTTCGCCGGCGCGAACGCGGGAGTCCTTCACTGGGATTGGTCGCGCGACGAGATCTTCAGCCTCCTGCGGCGTGACGGCTCGTACAAGCAATGGATGAATGCCGTGAGTGGAGTCGCCGCGTTTGCCCGCGATGCGCAGGCTCGCGCAACGGAGGCGACTCCGCCTGAAATCGCCCTGGTATTGCCGCAGTCGCTCCAGCTTTCACCCTTCGGGAGCTGGGCCCTGACGGCGCAGCAGAATGCCGTCCGCGCGCTGTATAACTACGCCAGGGCTTCAGCTGTCGCAACCGGGGAGTACCAGCTCTCACGAATGCCCGGGGCGAGACTTATAATCGTCCCCGCCCCGTGGGTGATGCATCAGGAAGCCTGGGATCAGCTCATGGAGAGAGTAAAGGCCGGGGCGACGCTCCTTGTTTCAGGGAGGATCGACGCCGACGAACACTGGACGCCGGTTCCGGAGCGCACGCGCCCGTGGAACGTGGGATACAGCCCGGGGGCGCTCACCACCCGGGAGGTGGATGTGAACTGGCCCGGGGGGAAAGCCCGGCTCAGCTACGGCGGGGACAGGACGACCTATGCTGAACGCGGGTTCCTCGGCGGCGGGGAGACGTTCGTCGAGGTCCCCCTCGGCACCGGCCGCATCCTTTACTTTGCCCCCCCGCTGGAGCTGGCGGACCAGGTGGATGAAATCGGGCGTATCTACCGGTATGCGATCAAGCGCGCGGGGGTCACTGTTCCGTATGAGACCGGTTGCGACGATCCCGGCATACTCATCTGTCCGACGAGGTTGCCGGACGCGACACTCTATGTGCTGACCTCCGAGAGCGCCGGAAACGCGCCGGTGACGTTCCGGGACCGCCTGAGCGGTGCCGATTTCCGGGTCAGCCTTTCCCCGGGGAGGGGTGCGCTCCTCCTCGTGGGACGCGACGGAAAGGCCGTTGCGTCATACAACCTGAAACGAGCTCAAGAGGAGAACCCCCGGTGAACGCTGCGGCCCTGGCAATGCTGGCCTTCTGTGCGTGGCTCATCTGCGAACCACCTGCCGCCGCTGCCGGCCGGGGGGGGCGTGAGGAGAAAAAAACCAGGATCATAGTCGACTCCGATGCGAACAATGAGCTGGACGACCAGCATGCAATTGCATATGTCCTGTTGAATCCCGGCAGGTTCGATGTCCAGGGGATTACGGTCAACAAGACATTCGGGGGAGGCCCGATCCGGCTGCATGCGGAAGAGGCGGAGCGGGTTGTGAAGCTCTGCGGACGCTCACCGGAGGTCCGTGTGTACGAGGGCGCGACGGGGAGCTTCGAAGAAATCCGGGGGACGGTGCGCGAGCCGGTCTTTGACGGTTCTCCCGCGGTGGATTTTATCATTGCACGGGCGAAGGCCGGGGAGGGGAGGACGCTGGTAATCCTGGCGATCGGTAAGCTCACGAATATCGGGCTGGCGCTCTGCAAAGATCCGTCGATCGGAAAATCCCTCCGGATCGTATGGCTCGGGACCAATTACCCGGACCCGGGAGAATACAATTTCGAAAACGACACATCGGTTGTGAATTACATCCTCGGGTTGCGGGTGCGGTTTGAGATTGCCACGGTCCGTTACGGAAAACCAACCGGCACGGCCGCGGTCCAGGCCTCCGTGGATGATATCCGGCTGAGGATGCGGGGGAAAGGTCCCCGGATATCGTTCAAGGTCGCCGGAAGGCACGGCGGAGAATTTGACTGTTTCGGAGACTATTCTGTCGACCTGTTTGAGCACGTTAAGGAAAAGTCCCGTTCGTTGTACGACATGGCCGCGGCGGCAATCGTCAAGAACCCCGGATGGGCGGACTCCGTGGTGATCCACGCCCCCAGTTTCGAGAACGGCAGGTGGGTCGATCACCCGGAGAATCCCCGCACCGTCGTCATATGGGAGAATTTCGACAGGAAGAAGATCATGCGGGATTTCTACACTACGATGGATCAACGGTGAGGCCGTTGCCCGGGACCCGCGCGACGGAGCCTCAGTGCTCTGCGGGAAGGAACCGCATGCTCCGCATCCATTCCGCCAGACGCGAAGGCCACCCGCTCACCGGCATAGCGGATGGACGTAAGCCGTAGCCGTGCCCTCCCGCCTCATACAGATGCATTTCCGCCGGCACTCCGGCCTTCACAAGCGCCCGGTAGTACGCAATGCTGTTGTTCACCCCCACCGGGTCGTGCTGTGTCTGAACGATGAACGCCGGGGGTGTATCGCCGGTCACATGAAACGCCGGATTGAGCGTCCACTCACTGTCGCTGACAGCCAGATATGCGGGATAGATCAGCACGGTGAAGTCAGGACGGCAGGAGAGACGGTCAGCATCATCCCCGGGAGTGTACGTCCGCTTCTGGAAACTGCAGCTCAGAGACGCAGCAAGATGTCCTCCCGCGGAAAATCCAAGCACGCCTATCCGGTGAGGGTCGATGTTCCACTCGCGCGCGCGGGATCGGACGATCCCCAGCGCCCGCTGCGCGTCCTCAAGCGGCCTGGTGTGAGGGGATGGATCCGGTACGCGGTATGTAAGGAGAATCCCTGTCACGCCGAGTGAATTAAGCCATTCGCAGACTTCAGTCCCCTCGAGATCCATCGCCAGGATATAGTACCCGCCGCCGGGGAACACGACAACCGCTCCCCCTGTCTCCCGGGTCCGGACGGGTCTGTAGACGGTGATCGTCGGGTCCGTTATCCCGGCAAGGCGAATGACCGGCCGGCCTCCGATCAGGCCATCGGAGGGAGCGGTGGCGTCATGTTCCCGGACGTGCCCCGCAGTGATACCGGGAGTGCCGGGGGGCCACAGCGACAGAGTGAGCGGCGCGCTCCCCTCACCCGGATCTGTCACAGCGCACCCCGCTGCGAGAAGAAGCACTCCTGCGATGAAAATACGTGGGAGCCCATGTGAGTTCACTTCGGCCTCCGTCGTGCGGGGATTCCTTTGGCGTGGCAGTCGATGCAGCGTACAAAATGGATGTTGTGGGGACTGCGGCTCTCGAGGAACGTCGTGTTCATCTTTGTCACGTCGAGCCCGCAGTTCGAAATGGCCGGATGGCAGTTCATGCAGCTCTGCCGTGATTCATTGCTGTGGCTCTCATGGCAGGAAAGACAGCTCAACCCCTCGTGAACCCCCCTCGGGGTCCGGTCGTCCCCCGTGCCCGCCTGGTGGAATGCGTTGGGCGCATGGCACTGAAAACAAACCCGCTGACGGGGGTCGTCCGAGACCTTCACATCCCGTTTTCCCTCCCTGACCTTCAGAAGCGGCAGAGCCGATGGCTGGACGTGTATCTTCTCATATCTGTCATACAACAGGAGTGTTGACAGGCCTCCCCGCCTGCTGCCATAGAAGATCTTCGCGGGGTCGGCATACTCCGCTGGGACCGCCGGAGATCCCGCCAGGTGGATCTTATGGCAGGTAAGGCACGGTATGACGGGCTGATTCGATTGCCCGGGGGCGGCCAGCTTCCACGGACCCTTCTGACTTACCGGCGTCACCAGATCCTGAATCCTCCCGCGGTAGAACATGCCGTGGCAGCGCAAACAGTCCGCGTTGAGCTGCTCGGCCGCATTGTGTTTGTCGTTCAGAAATATCGCCGCATAGGTGGCCGAGTGCCCTCCCGAGAGCCACCGGGCATATTCTGCTCCGTGGCAGCGCCGGCAGTTCCCGGTCATTTCCAGAACCTGCTGCTCGTCAAGCATGATTCGCCCGGACCCGGTTCCCGTGAAGTGGTGGACGAACATCATCCCTTTTTCCTTCAGGCTGTGAAGTCCGCTGCTCAGGGCCGTCCCGTGACATTCCCTGCAGGAAAAATCCCGGTGACCGCTGTGCGCCCACATGTCGGACGAACTCTCGATCTCATGGCAACTCTCACAGGTTGACCGGGGAGAGGCTGCGTTCCAGTAGTAGTACACACCGCCGATTGCGACGAAAAGAACAATAAGTGTCACACTCAGGATGCGGAGGGACGCGGGGGCGATTTTCACTGGTATGACCTGTTCGCGGATATGTTGGTGTTTCGGGATCTACCTGAAGTGGTTCCCCTTGTGCCATTCCCCCGCGATATGCTCCCCGACCCAGTAGCCAAGGGCCATGATGGTGAGCGCGGGGTTGAACCCCCCGTTTGTCACATGGAGACTGGCGTCCGACACGAAGACATTGGGTGTGTCATGAACGCGCCCGAATCTGTCGGTCACGGAACTGAGCGGATCGTCCCCCATCCGGCATGTGCCCGCCTGATGCTGTCCGCCGCTCAGACCGCTGCCGCCAAGGTGCCGCCATGTCTGGAACGCCCCGGCTTCCTTGAGGATCGCCTCGGCTTTGCCCGAGAGGAATTCGCAGCCTTCGGCGTCCCTGGGGTGCCTGTGGCCGGAGAGGCGGACGACGGGGAGTCCCCAGGAATCTCTTACGGAAGGATCGACCTGCACGCGGGAATCGAAGAAGGGCATTTCCTGCACCGGCCCGACGACCTGGACGTTCCGCCGGAAGTACTTCCTCTGGAATTCCTTGTGCTCTTCGCCCCACATGCGCGAGCCTGGAGGGCGGATGTTGGAGAACAGGTAGGGGAGTCTTGTGAACTCGTTCGCCAGTATCCCCCCGCCGACAATTCCCGGATTGTGGTGACTGAAATCGCTTATGGCGAGCGTCGCCCCCGGACCGACGTCGTCGAATATATCTTCTTCGAACAGACCGAACGCCCCGGTATACGCGTGTCCCTGAAGGTTTCTCCCCACCCAGTCGTGCCGGTTGCCGACGCCGGAGGGGAAGTGTCTTGACGTCGAGTTCAGGAGAAGCCTCGGCGTCTCGGTCGCGGAAGCGGCGAGGACGATGACGTCCGCGGTCTGTTCCTGTTTCGTGTCCTCCCTGTCGAAGTACTCAACGCCGGTGATCCTCCCCGATGCGTCGATGATCAGACCCCCCACGACGCACTGGGTGCGCAGCTCGCAGTTCCCGGTCGAGAGCGCCGCCGGTATCACGGTGTTGTGCGTCCCGCACTTGGCGTTGACGGGGCATGCGAAACCGCAGCAGGTCCGCCTCCTGACACATGCCGGACGGCCGCTGTACGGCACCGAGTTCCGGAGCATCGGGATCGGGAACGGATGAAGCCCCATTCTCTTCATGGCCGATTCCAGCATCGTCGCCTCCCTGTTGTAGGAGAAGGGAGGCATCGGATACGGCTTCTTCCGGGGAGCGGCGAACGGGTTCAGCGAAGCGTCTCCTGCGACGCCGATCTCCCATTCCGCTTTCTCGTAGCAGTGCTCCAGATCGTCGTAACTCACCGGCCAGTCTTCGAGGGTGGATCCCTGGACGGGGCCGTATGTGCTTCTCATCCTGAAGTCCTCGGCCATGAATCGCCAGGCCATTGCCCCGTAGCTTACAGTGCCGGACCCCACGCACGCCGCGACGTTGTTGTACGCTCCATCGCTCGGGTAGACGATTTCTGTCAATCCGTCTTCGCCGGCGACAACACGACGGTACCTGTCGTCGTCCGGCCCGAACGCATTGCCGAGCACGGTCGTCCGCTGGGAGAGGAGCTCGTCGTTATCATGATCTTCGAACGACACCCAGTCTCCCCTTTCGAAGAGAACCACCGAGAGTCCTGCAGTGCTCAGTTCCTTTGCGACGACACCTCCGCCGGCTCCGGCGCCGACAACAACCGCATTGACGTGATTGTTTTTCATGGGTCAGGGCCTGTACCGGTTCTGTCCGATGACCTGCGGATAATCGATCCCCATCATTTTGTAGCTCGCGTAGTCCGGGTTGCCGCCGTGACGGGGGCTCCCGTAGTACGCCTGCATGGCGTGGCTCCGGACCAGCTCAAAGAAGCGCTTGCTGAATCCCTCTTTCCATCCGCCGTCCCGGAGACTGCCGGACTCCATCTCCCCGAGGAGCGTATTCTGCTCTTCCGCGGAGAGGAGCTCGAACCTCTTCCTGTATTTTCCCAGACAGGATTCCGTGACCGCGTCGAGGCCTCTCCGGTACTCCCCCCTGAAACGACGATAGGGCCCGTCAAGCTGTCTGTCGATGAACGCGACGACGCCGTTCTCGCGCCCGCCCGGCCATGCATCGGGGGGTATGATCCTGTCTGCGATCGCCCCCAGCAGACCGGCGTCATCATCGGAAAGAACCCTCCTCCCCGGCGGACGCTTCGGAGCACACCCTGCGATCAGACTCAGGCCGCCGGCCGCCAGCATCACAAGTCTCATGAAGGCTCTTCGCGAGATTCTCGAACCGCTGTCCATAGGTCATCC
>PMDK01000130.1 GCA_003154425.1 Ignavibacteriota bacterium | reverse complement strand
ATTTTCCGGAAGCCAGCCGCCGCGTTGTGAGCGGGCCGTATGACGTCGGGCTCGTTGAGGGGAGCATCACCACCCCTCATGATGTCGAGCGGGTTCGCGAGATCAGGAAACAGTGCCGGGTGCTGATCGCCATCGGCGCCTGCGCCACCGCGGGAGGGATTCAGGCGCTCAGGAACTGGAAGGATGTGAAGGAATTCACCCGCACGGTGTACGCATCGCCGGAATACATCTCCACGCTCGACCGCTCGATGCCGGTCGGTTCATACGTACACGTCGATTTCGAGCTCCGGGGCTGTCCGATCAACAAACACCAGCTCCTGGAGGTCCTCAACGCATACCTGAACAAACGGAAGCCGACGATCCCGACGCACAGCGTCTGCCTGGAGTGCAAGCTCCTCGGGACCGTGTGCGTCATGGTCGCGCACGGGACCCCCTGCCTCGGTCCGGCCACGCAGGCCGGTTGCGGGGCGATCTGTCCCACATACGACCGGGGGTGCTACGGGTGCTTCGGGCCGATGGAGAACCCGAATACCGGCGCGCTTGCCGCTCACTTCGAGGAGCTCGGAGAGTCGCGCCAGGATATCATGCTCGCGTTCCGCGGTTTCAATGCCTATGCAGAGGCGTTCAGGAAAGAGAGTGACGCTCATGAATAACAGGGTCATACGGGTCGACCAGCTGGCTCGCGTTGAAGGGGAGGGGTCGCTGATCGTGAAAATGAGCGACGGGCGGGTCACGGATGTCAAGCTCCGCATCTTCGAGCCTCCCCGCTTTTTCGAGGCATTCCTCCGGGGGCGCAAATTCACGGAAGCCCCCGACATCACCGCGCGGATATGCGGGATCTGTCCCGTCGCCTATCAGATGAGCTCCGTGCTCGCCATGGAAGATGCGATGGCGATCACCGTGGACGATCAGATCCGCCAGCTCCGGCGGCTCCTGTATTGCGGCGAGTGGATTGAGAGCCATGTGCTGCACATGTACATGCTCCATGCTCCGGATTTCCTCGGTTATGAGGACGCGCTGCTGCTTGCGAAAGATAAGCCGGATCTGGTGGCGCGCGCGCTCA
The DNA here is from genome assembly GCA_003154425.1 of Ignavibacteriota bacterium. Classification (GTDB taxonomy): domain Bacteria; phylum Bacteroidota; class Ignavibacteria; order UBA10030; family UBA6906; genus Fen-1273. Next base: position 10,644 of record PMDK01000130.1, on the reverse strand, counting down.
AGATGAAGAAGATCGGCAATGACATCATGAACGTCGTGGGGGGGAGGGAGATCCACCCGGTCAACGTCCGCGTCGGCGGATTCTACCGTGTCCCCCGGAAGGAGGAGCTCGAGCCCCTTGTTGAGCGCCTCAAATGGGGGCTGGACCAGGCGATCGACACGGCGAAGCTGGTCTCCACGTTTGAATTCCCGGATTTCGAGACGGAATACGAGTTCGTGTCGCTGCGCCATCCGGAGGAATACCCGCTCATGGGGGGCCGGATCGTGACGAGCAGCGGGCTGGACATCACCATCCGGGAATATGAGTTCCATTTCGAAGAGCGCCACGTCCCCCATTCGAACGCCCTCCATGGGCTGGAACGGGGGCACGGGAAGTATGCGGTGGGCCCTCTGGCGCGGTTCAACCTCAACTTCGACCGGCTCTCTCCGCTCGCCAGGCAGGTCGCCGGAGACGTGAAGATCGGGCCTCCCGTGAAGAACCCGTTCAAGAGCATCATCGTCAGGGCGATAGAGACGGTGTATGCGTACGAAGAAGCTCTCCGGATCATCCATGCCTATGAGCCCCCCGCCTCCCCGTCGCACGCCGTCACCGCCTCCGCCGGCATCGGGTGCGGGGCGAGCGAGGCCCCCCGGGGGATGCTCTACCACCGGTACAGGGTGGCCGACGACGGTCTGATCCGCGACGCGAAAATCGTCCCGCCCACCGCCCAGAACCAGCCCACCATCGAGGAGGATGTCCGGCTCTTCGTCACCAAATTCGCCGGTCTCCCCCGTGAAGAACTGACCTGGAAGTGCGAGCAGGCGGTGCGGAACTACGATCCCTGCATATCGTGTGCCACGCACTTTGTTCAACTGGATCTTACATGAACGGCATGTCCGGGCGGAACCTGCTCATAGGGGTCGGGAACGAATTTCGCAACGATGACGCCCTGGGGATACTGGTGGCGCGTGAAATCAGGCGCCGGAACTTCCCCGGCGTCACCGTTGTGGAACGTTCCGGAGAGGGGACGGCGTTAATGGATACGTGGGCCGGTGCGGACCTTGTCGTCGTTGTCGACGCTATTTTCTCGGGGAAGGCTCCCGGGGTCATACACCGCCTGGACGCAGCGCGCGATGAAATCCCGCGGGGTTTTTTCCATTATTCAAGCCATGCTTTCGGCGTGGCTGAAGCCGTCGCCATGGCCGGGGAGCTCAATCTCCTCCCCGCGCGGGTGATCATCTACGGCATCGANNCCATGATCGAAGAAGATCTGCACGTCTTTCACGCCGCGTAACCGGTCCCCCATACGTATACCTCACACAATCATTCCAACCGGGAGGAGTGCCATGCAACGAGAGGAAGCCCTTGCATTGCTGTTCGAGTACACAAAAAGCGACAGTCTCCGGAAGCACGCACTGGCGGTTGAAGCGGCTTTGAAGGCGTATGCAGGAAAGGAGGGGGCCGACGTGGATCTCTGGGGGATCACCGGCCTCCTGCACGATTTCGATTACGAGATGTACCCCGCATATCCTGACCATCCGATGAAGGGGTCGGCCATACTCGAATCGAAAGGATACCCGCCTGAGATGCGGACGGCGATACTCGGGCACGTCCCGGCCACGAATGTCCCCCGCGACTCCCGGCTGGCAAAAGTGCTCTTTGCCTGCGACGAGCTATGCGGGTTCATCGTTGCATGCGCGATGGTGCGTCCGAACAAGCTGGCGGACCTCGGGGCATCCTCCGTGAAGAAGAAAATGAAGGACAAGGCGTTCGCGCGGGCGGTGAGCAGGGAAGAGATAACCAGAGGCGCTGAGGAGCTCGGCGTAAGCCTGGATGAGCACACGACGTTCGTCGTGGAGGCGCTGAAGACCGTTGCCGGGGATCTCGGCCTCGCGTAGCGCTCCGGCGGGATCTCCTACCAGGCGTCGAATGCGAACCCCAGCCCCCACCGGTCGGTCCGCACGTAATAGTACTGGCTGAAGGCCTCCAGCCCGTGATAGTGGCTGCCGTAGAGACGGATCCCCGTTCCATCCCACTGGCCAAACTTCACTCCAAATTCCACGCTGTTCGTGCCGTATGTCACCGGGATCCCCGTGATGGCGAGATTGTCGGCGACGTACAGGTTCAGCGGCCGTCCGCCGAACGGCCCGATGAGCCGGGTGGAATGGAGCTCAACGCCGTGGAGCGTGCCGTACCGCGAGAGGTTGTCAGGCCGCACAAGCGTTGCGTAGCTGAATCCGGAGTAGACGCTCAGCTCAACGGTTCTCCAGGGCCAGGTATAGAGACCCGTCAGCTCGCCGAAATCGCGCGTATAGGGGATCGGCTGCTTGTTGTCCTTCCATTGCATTGTGGCATGGTCCCAGTGTCCGTCGATGAGATGTCCGCTGATGTGAAGGAGGCGCAGCCGGAGCGAGAGGCGCCCGTTCTCTCCCGGAGCGGCATAGACGACGTGGCCGCCGAAGAAGCCGTCGACTGCGTCCACCTGCAGGCGCAGCCCCTCTGCGCTCGTTGTGAGCGCATACGTGAAGAAATCGGCGCCCATGCGGAATCTCCCCCCGGGGGAATCGGTCCGGCACTCAAGGAAATCAATGCTGCTCCCTATGTCGAGCTTCAGTCGTGATGTCCCGGCTTCCTTCCTGACGCCGACGCGCGGCTCCTGGTAGTTCGCTCGCAGCGGAGGAAAGAGCGTCCCGCCAGGGAGGAACGTCGTGCCGGATGAGGGTGTCGGAGGATCGGCCGGAGGACAGCTTTGAGCTGTCGAGCATACGGCCCGGAGGAGGAGCGCTGTGCACAGAACCAGAGATCGCATGGGGTGGGGAGAGGAATAGTGATAATGGGAAAGAAGCGAAGCGGCAAGCCCAGATGCAAGCCCGGATGCGGGCGGTGATTCCTCCCGCACCCGCTCGTTGAATCTGAATCGATTGTTGCGTACATTGACGCGGCATTTAACACACTATAGGAGTCCTGCATGAGAACACCGGCGCTGCTTCTGACTGTGGCGGCCTTCTGCGCTTCCCTTGGTCTGGCGCAGGATGAAGTGATCCCCCCCAAGCGCTCCCACATGGTGAAAGTCGGGCTCTTCGGCGGCTTCACACCCGGGATGATATTCCCCAATGTCAAACCGATCAACGATTTTCTTGTCGCCGGAGGCGCCGCCCCGCTCAAAGAGAACGGCGTGTTCATGCTCGGGGGCACGGGGGCCGCGTACATCATGGTTGTCCCCAACCTGCGTCTGGGAGGCCTGGGCATGAGCGGTTCGATCAGCAGCACCTCGCTCGACGCCGCCACGAATATCCGGCGCGACGTGCAGCTCAAGATCGGGTACGGCGGAGTGACTGTCGAATATGTCGTGCCGATAACGGAGCATTTCGATTTCGCCTTCGGGACGATGCTGGGGACCGGCGGGATGGACCTCACGGTCCGGAAGAGCAACGGCGACGCAAGTACGTGGGGGGGGGAAACGGTGTACCTGCGTGCTGCGGGAGGCGGGGATTTCGCCGTTCCGACCGGGGCTGGCCTGAGTAATCCACCCGGCGAGGTGACGCGCGTCATGACGGGTTCCTTCTACATCATCATCCCCTCGGTGAGTTTCGAATACGCGGTGACGGGCTGGCTTGCGTTCCGGCTCGGGGCCAGCTACGTCGCCATGGTGGGGCCCACATGGAAAATCGACTCAAACTATGATCTGCTCGGCGTCCCATCGGACGTCAACGGGAACGGGTTCATGGTCAATCTGGGGCTCCTCGTCGGCACGTTCTGAATCCGGCGTGGGGGGGCTACTCCTTTTCCTTGAACTGCCTCGTCTTCCACTCCGCGAAAAGGTCCCTGCACTTCGACCGCTGATATTTTCCCGTCGATGTTACCGGGACTTCTCCCCCGAAGATAACCACTTTGGGGGATTTCGTGAAGGGGAGGTGCCTCCTGCACGCGTTAAGGACCTTCTCCTCTGAGAGAATCACGCCCGCTTTCGGCTTCACAAATGCTCCCACCTCTTCTCCGTACCAGTCGTTCTCGAATCCCACGGCGATCCCCACGTCAATTCCCGGGAGACTCATGAGCACTTCGTCGATTTCAAACGGCGAGATATTCACACCCCCCCGTATGATGAGCTCCTTGATCCGCCCGGTGATGAAGAACTGCTTCCGCCCCTGTTCGTCGAGGAGGTAGAAACCCTCGTCGCCGCTCCTGAACCAGCCGTGCGTGAACGCGGCTTCGTTGGCCGGAGGGTCCTGAAAATAGCCCGCCATGACGTTGTGCCCGCGTATGACGATTTCTCCTCTCTCCCCCTCGGGGCGCTCGCTCCCGTTCTCGTCGTGTATCGCCATCTCGTTCACAGGGAGCGGGACTCCCATGGAGGGGAATCCGTGAGCGGATATCCACTCCCGGTGTTCGCTGCGGGTGAGGTCGATGGGAAGGAAACAGGAATAACAGGTCGTTTCGGATAGCCCGTATCCGTGTATGATGGGGATCTTGAACGCCTGTTCGAACTTCTGGGCCAGCTCCACGGTCAGTGGACCCGCCCCGCAGATCAGGTGCCGGAACTGTGCCAGCTTGTACGCCTCCATGTCGAGCTTTGCGTGGAGAAGAAACTGGAGCAACGTGGGGACGACGCTGACGACGGTCACCCGTTCGATGCTGATCCGTTCGAAGAAGCGGTCGGCGTGGAATTTCTGGTTGAGGACGATCCCCCCTCCGGCGTACAGCGGCGTCATGAGCGTGACAACGATGCCGTTCACGTGATGGATCGGGAGGACGCACATCATCCTCTGGTCGTCCGAGAGCCGGTGCCACTCGGCAATGCTCATGGCATCGACAAGAAGATTGTACTGGACGAGCACCACGCCCTTCGGGTGCCCCGTGGTCCCTGATGTGTAGACGATGAGCGCGACGTCTTCCAGCTCCGGCGCCGAGGGAGGGCGAAAGCGGTGGGCGTGTTTCTGTATGGCGGTCCGGAAATGGGGGAGGTCCGGGTGCATGTGCTCGCCGGTCTCCACGATCTGGCGGAGATCCGGGAGATCCTCCCTGAAACCGGTGATCCTGTCCACGAACTGATCGTGCACGAAGGCGAGTTTCACTCCGGAGTTCCGGAGCACATACCGTATCCGCCTGTCGTCTTCACCCGCATTGACGGGGACGAGGGCCGCCCCGAGGAGGAATGCGGCGAAATACTGGATGACGGTGTCGGAGTGGTTGAAAGCGACCGTGGCAATCCGGTCCCCCCGGACGATCCCCGCCGACTGGAGGTAGTTCGCCGTCCTGCAGGCCTCCTCGTAGAACTCCCTGTACGAGAGCTCGGTCCGCCTGCCTCCGTCGCTGTAGTAGATGAGAAACGTCTTTTGCTCGTACGCCTCCGCCTGACGCGCTAGCAGTTCCCCGATGTTTGCGTACGGGACGAGCGGTTCGGTGAAGGGGATACCCCCTACCGAGCGCGCCTGGTGGAGTTTCTCGAGCAGGGGGGACGAAAGGTCGGACATGCGGGCCACCTCACGGGAAAATTCTACTCACGCCGTTTCAATCCCCTCTCCCCCTGGGGGGGGCGGGGCATCTCGAACCTGTCTGTCGTCCTCACATACGTCGATCCCCCCATGCGCCCGAAAGCACGCAGCGCCCCGGGGTTGAGTGTGTCCCCCTCGAACAGCCCGTCATCGATGTGGAACAGGAGCACCTCCCCCAGCACGAGACTCCCGCCGAGGGGAAGTGCGCTGACGTGAACGACCTGCAGGAGGCGGCACTCCATGCACGCCTTCGATTCCAGGACGCGCGGCGGTGCGACGGTCTCCGACGGCACAGGCGTGAGTCCCGAAAGGGCAAACTCGTCGACGTCCGGCGGAACCTCGGCCGAGCATTCGTTCATCTGCCTGGCGATTCCCTCCGAGACGATGTTCACGACAAACTCGCCGGTGGCCTCGATGTTCAACAGCGTGTCCTTTTTCGAACCGTCCGCCCCCCGGATCATGGGGGAGAAACAGACCACGGGAGGGTTGGCGCTGACAGCCGTGAAGAAGCTGAAGGGGGCGAGGTTCCGGATCCCCTCGCGGCTCAGGGACGAGACGAAGGCGATGGGCCTGGGAACGATCATCGCGGTCATCAGCCTGTACACGTCACGGGGTGCGTGTCCGGACGGAAGTATCGTCATGGAGCGGCAGGCCCCGACCAGGATTTCCAGTAGTCATGCCATTCCGCAGCTTCCCCGGCGGGGAGCACGTCGATCGGGTTGAGCCCGTCGAGCATCACCGCGTATTCGTCGGTGTGCGTCTTGTTCTTCTGCCCTGCGAGCGCTTTCGGGTGGGGACCGTGATGGATGCCGCGCGGGTGGAGCGTGACCATCCCGGCCTTGATGTTGTCACGGCTGAAGAAGTTCCCGTCGTGGTAGAATATGAACTCGTCGTAATCGGTGTTGCGGTGGAAGAACGGCACACGCAGGGCATCGGGGTCTTCCTCGAGGGGGCGGGGGACGAAGCTGCAGACCACCGCTCCCTGCGTGACGAACGTCGTGTGTGCGCTGGGGGGGAGGTGTGCCCGGTGACTCATCACGGGGCGGATGTCGCGCAGGTTGATCTTCCACGCGGTCAGGTCCCCCTTCCACCCCACGACGTCGATCGGGTTGAACGGGTAGACGACCGAGGAGAACTCCTCCCCCGCCTTGATCCTGATTTCCCATTCGGCGTTGTCCTCGAGAAGCGGGGCCGGTTCCGGAGTGATGATAACGGCGGGGTCATAGAGGGCGTGCTGCCCGATCAGTCCCTTGTCGGGCTGTTCGAACTCCGTCTTCGATTCGATGATGAGGAAGAAATTGTCCCGGGTCTCCGGGACCACCCGGTACGTGACCGCCCTCGGGAGGATGATGTAGTCCCCGGGCTCAAACGTGAGCGGTCCGAAATCGGTCTCGATCACCCCTTTCCCCCGGTGGATGAAGTAGAGCTCGTCGCCGTCCGCGTTCCTGAAATAGAACGGCATCGGAGCGGACCGCCGCGAAACCGACAGCCGGACGTCGCCGTTCCCGAGGAATGCCACGGGAGAGCCCTTCGGATCATCGATGTCGGTGGGGCGAAGCTTGTTGCAGTCGATGCAGTGGGGGCGGAGTTTCCCTTCGAACCGGATCCAGCCTGTCGGGGGGTGCGTATGGTAAAGATGTGCGGATTTTCCGTAGAATCCCCTTCTCCCGTGCTCCTCTTCGAATGTGCCGTCCGGCAGCCCTACGTGGGCCTGCTGAGCCGTCTTCCCCTTCTTGAGAGGGTACATGTATCTCCTTCACGCTGTGACTGTTCACTTCGCGGGCGCTCAGGGGTCGGGCGTTATCCCCGGAGAACCCTGTTACGCAGGATGCCGATCTTTTCAATCTCCAGTTCCATCACGTCGCCGGGTTTGATCCAGCGATCGAGCTCCAGGCCGCATCCGGTGCCGACCGTCCCTGAACCGAGCACGTCTCCCGGGTGAATTGTCTGATCCCTGGAGAGGAACTCGATCATCTGCTCGAATTTCCAGTGGATCGATGAAGTGTTCCCCCGCGACCACTCCTCGCCGTTGATCCGGGCGGCCATGGCCAGGTTGTAGGGGTCGCCGATCTCGTCGGGGGTGACGAGGACGGGGCCCATGGCCGTGCACCAGTCTTTCCCTTTGGCGGGGCCGAGCCGGACACGCATCTCGCGCCGCTGCATGTCCCTCGCGCTGAAATCGTTCATCACGGTGAAGCCGGCAATGTACTCCCGTGCGCTTGCCGCGGAGATGTTGCGTCCTGTTTTTCCGATCACAAGGGCGATCTCGAGCTCGTAGTCGAACTTCTCTGTGAACGAGGGCCAGAGGACGTCGTCGCCGGGCCCGATGATGTTCTGGCGCCCGCTCGTATAGTACACCGGGATCTCGTACCACTCCGGCGGCATCGGCTCGCCCCTCTTCTCGAATCCCTTCTTCACGTGAGCCTCGAAGGCGTAAAAATCGCGGACCGACGGCGGCTCCGGAAGCGGGGGGCGCATGCGGACATTTCCCGGCCCATAGACGAGCGTTGCGTCATTGGGGCCGGTGGGAGGGACGCGCCCCCCCGAACATTCCTGCTCGAGCGCGGCCAGTGTCGCGCGTGCAAAACCCATCGATGTGTCCCCGCCCCGTATGAATTCAAGGAGAGAGTCCGGGACGAGCACGTCCGCGAGCACCGAGGGACGGGCTTCACCCTTTCGGGCCAGATGCCAGGCGCAGGCGAAATTCATGTCCACGATCCCCCCCGGTATCACGGCCCCAAAACGCGTATGTTTCCCGAGACTTGTGGCAACTTCGAATGTGCAGAGTTTCATGAGCGTTCGGTCAGAGATTCCCCCGGAGGGCTTGTTCCCGCTCGATCGCCTCGAACAGGGCCTTGAAATTCCCCTTCCCGAAGCTCCTGCTCCCTTTCCTTTGTATCACCTCGAAAAAGAGTGTCGGGCGGTCCTGCACCGGCTTGCTGAATATCTGGAGCATGTACCCCTCGTCGTCCCTGTCGACGAGGAGGCCGAGTCGCTCGAGCGCCTCGAGCGGTTCGTCGATCCTGCCGACGCGTCCAGTCATTTCGCGGTAATACGCCCGGGGGACCCTGAGGAATTCGACCCCCTGTGCGCGGAGCACTTCCACGGTGTCGATGATGCTGTCCGTGGCGCACGCGATATGCTGCACCCCGGGTCCACGATAGAATTCCAGGTATTCCTCGATCTGTGATTTCTTCTTCCCGTGTGCGGGCTCATTGATCGGGAACTTGATCCTCCCGTTCCCGTTTGCCATCACCTTCGACATGAGCGCGGAATAGTCGGTGCTGATGTCGTTGTCGTCGAAATGCTGGTACAGGCGGAATCCCATGACGTGTTCGTAGAACCGGACCCATGCGTTCATCTCGCCCCATCCGACGTTTCCCACCATATGATCGATGTACCGGAGTCCCGCCGGGCGGGCGACCGGGTCGGGTCCGGGCACGGGCCGGTAGCCCGGGAGGAAGACACCCCGGTAGTCCTTCCGCTCGATGAACGTGTGTATGGTGTCGCCGTACGCCGCGATCGACGACCGGGTGACCTCTCCGTCATCGTCCTTCAGAACCTGCGGGGGGAGAATCCCCTTTGCTCCCCGGGCCGTGGTCTCCCGGTAGGCGGCACCGGCGTCGTCCACCCACAGGGCGATGTCCCGGACGCCGTCACCATGCTTCGTGACATGCGCGGCGATCGGGCTGTCGTCCCCGAGGGCCGTTGTAAGCACCAGGCGGACCATGTCCTGCTGCAGGACGTATGACGCCCGATCGCGCATCCCGGTTTCTGGCCCCGCATACGCCACAAGGGAGAAGCCGAATGCCGACCGGTAATAATGGGAGGACTGTTTGGCATTCCCGACGAAAAGCTCGACGTAGTCAGTCCCGTTGATCGGGAGGAAATCTTCCATGGAAGAATCTCCGCTTCTTTTTTCCCGTTTCCGACGCCGGGTCGATCCGGACGGCGGGGTCGATCAGTGAATGGCGGTCGTCCGGGGCGTTGAAGCCATGACGCTCTTCAACGACTCGATGAGAACACGGTTCTGCTCCTGCGTGCCGATCGTGATTCTGACGCAATGGGGGAGCCCGAATGCCCGCAGGGGGCGGATGATGACCCCGTGCGAGAGGAGTCCGCCGTAGAGCGCATCGACGGTCTCTTCGTTTGCAAGCACGACGCAGACGAAATTCGCCTCCGTGTCCAGCGTCGTGAGCCCGATCGAACGAAGGAGCGGAATCAGCGAGCGTTTCCCTTCTTCGTTGACTTCGAGCGTCCTTTGCAGGAAGCCTTCATCCCGCAGGGCGCCGATGCCGGCCGCCTGGGCGAGAGTGCTCGGCTCGAAGGGGAGTTTGACCTTCAGCAGGTTTGTGATCAGAGAGTCATGGGCGAAGCCGTAACCGATCCGTACGCCGGCGATGCCGAAGGCCTTGGAAAAGGTGCGCAGCGTGATGACGTTGTCGCACCTGTAGGCCATGGAGTCCGGGTAGTCCGGGCTGCGCTGCGCGTATTCGAAGTATGCCTCGTCGAGTATGATGAGGACATGAGGTGGCACACGCTTGATGAAGGCGTCGAATTCAGCCCTGGTGAAAATGGTGCCGGTGGGGTTGTTGGGGTTGGCGAGATAGATGATCTTCGTGTGTTCGTTGATGCGCGCCGCGATGGCGTCCAGATCGAAGTGGTACTCCTTCAGGGGGACGGTGACGAGCCTGGTCCCCCGTGAGCGGGCGAGGACGTAGAAACCGACAAACGTCCCTTCCGAGGTGAGCACCTCGTCGTCGTCGCAGAGGAACGCCCGGATGATGTTCGACATGATCCCCTCGGAGCCGCTTCCCGCGATGACGTTGCCGACCTTCAGGCGGAAACGCCCGGCAAGGACTTCACGGAGTTCCAGCCCGCCGTTGGGGTAGCGGTGGAGGTCCTTCTGGTGATGCAGCATTTCTTCGAGTGCCAGGGGGGACGGGCCGAGCGGGTTTTCATTGGAGGCCAGTTTCACCACATTCATGATGCCGAGTTCCTTTTGCAACTCGGCGATCGGCTTCCCCGGTTTATAGGGCTCCAGGGATTCTATGTAGGGTGGAACGAGCCTCACGGGAAGCGGCAACGGGTGAGAGAACAGAGTAATGCGCAAAGATAGCAATCCCCTCCGGGAAATGCAAGGGATGGCGGCGGTTCCTTGACAATCCGG
>PMDK01000099.1 GCA_003154425.1 Ignavibacteriota bacterium | reverse complement strand
CCACCATGTCGCTCTCCCAGCGCTCTTTCGCCGGCATCAAGTTCGTGTGCTGGTATGAGTATGGCGAGGCAAGGAAATCAACATCGGCGCTCGCAAGAACGCGTTCCGGGGAGAGGTGTCCACCCTCCTGAATGTGGACGTTCTCAAGCAGGTACCCGAAGAACGCACCGCAGAGTATGCGCCGTCCCGTCATTTGCTTCGTGATCCCAGCATAGTACAGAAGGGTATCGGCGATGTAATCGTGATGGCGGCTGTAGAAGGCGATCACATCCCGCTCAATGGCGGGATCGCGCAGGAGCCCGGCGGTGGTCGTCATGCGCGCGTGGGTGTCCGGGATGGGGCCGATGGCTTCCCGCATCGGATCGCTGTAGTCAGGGACGAACCGCATCCCCGTGTAGTGCCACTCTCCGGTATGCCCGTACGCGACCTGGTAACCGATCATCCGTGAGACGAGCGGGGAGGATTCCATGTGTCGGAGAAACGAACTGAGAACTTCTTTCATCTCCGTGCGCCAGAGCCTGGATGCCCAGGAGGCATCGTTCGGATCGGAGAGTCCGTTCCAGTTCAGACCGGTTTCACCGAGCCGTTCCGGGAGGCGGTACATGGAGGGGTCAGGCGTCAGTCCGCACTTTACGAGCTCCCCGGGATGCGCCTCCTTCCACCAGGCGGGCGGATTGAGATGAAGCCGCGGAAGGAAGTACGACGACGGCTGAATTGCGAGCAACCGGGCGAAGAAGAGATCAAACGCACTCCAGTCATATGTCCCCGGGGCTTTCCAGCCGGCATTGAGTCCGAGAATAGGTGTAAACATTGAGATGCCGGAGTCCCGGTATCCTGCTGCGGTCTTCAGGAGCTCGTCGCTGAGAGCGAGGAACGGATAAGTTTCGCGGCCATTGATGTAGAGTCGCGGACCGCCCCGTTCGGTCCGGATCTCCGCCCGGCATGGTTTCTCCCCCCGGAGCAGCTTGAATGCAGACTCTAATTCATGCTCGGGGTCCTGCACTCCATCCACCGGCCCGGGAACCCTCAATGATCGTGGAAAGAAGGCGAAAGCGCCCGCGGATGCCCCAAGGAGTTCGAGTACAGTTCGACGTTTCATGATCTACCTGCTATTGGGTGATATGATCGTCACGTCCGGTGTTGCGCACTCCGGGGAGGCGATGGGGTCGTCCCTCAAAAAGATCCTCCGGACAGGCAACCAGCGGAGGCAGTCCGGATGGAAGTCGTTCAAGTACTTCTACTTGACCGAATTGTAGATGAACAATAACAGTATGAGGAACAGGATTACGCTGAAGATCTCTTTGTTGAACTTAGCGATCGGCCTGGAAGATAAATATCGAAATTGGCTGTCTCCTCGTGCGAATAGCGTCTCGCAATATTCGTCAGAGGGCAGGTCCAGGAATTCACAACAATGACGAGAATCTCTGCGACAATCAAGAACAATGAAACGAAGAATAGGTCATCAAATTTCATTCTGACAACGGAATAGCCGATGTAAAACGTTGCCAGCGTCATGACTATCCAGATAGCCGTATGAAATGATTTTATGAGCGTGATCATGTCTATGTCGCCAAATTGAAAAAGGGAGCTTCACACCCGTGACACGGATATGACATGCTCCCTTTTTTGTCACTCTACTCTTCTGTCGGGGCGGGGGGATTCGAACCCCCGGCCTCTTGGTCCCGAACCAAGCGCGCTACCGGGCTGCGCTACGCCCCGATTTGCTGCAACAACGGACGGAAATATACGGAACGCACAACGGTAAATCAAGGGATCTCAGGTGCCGGGACCCGGCAGAACTCCCGTGCGATCTCCCCCGCGACGTCCCCCTCCACCCTCTGCTCATTCATCCCTATCCAGCGAACGCGGCCGTCGCGACGGAACCAGGTCATCTGACGCTTTGCGTAACGGCGGCTGTTCTTCCGGAACTCCGCCGGCATTTCCCCGGGGCTAAGCTCCCCCCTCAGGAGGGCGAATGCCTCTTTGTACCCCACGGTGTTGAGCGCGTTCAGGTTCATGCCGTAGCCCCGTTGCTGCAGCGACGCGGCCTCTTCGAGAAGCCCGCCGGAGAGCATCCGGTCACACCGACTGTCGATTCTCCGATAGAGGTCCTTCCTCTCCCAGAGAAGACCGAAGAGGACCGGCACGAAACTCAACTCGATCTTCGGTGCGGACTGGTGGGATGAAAGGGATCTCCCCGTCGCGTGAATGACCTCGAGCGCCCTGACGACCCGGCGCGGCTTGGTGGGATCGATCCGCGAAGCAGTCACGGGATCGAGACGCCGGAGCTCTTCCAGAAGATCGGGGAGCCCGCCGCGCCGGATACGGTCTTCCAGGAGATCACGGAATTCCGGGTCCGCCCCGGGGCCCTCGAACAACCCGTCGATCAGTGACCTGATGTAGAGTCCAGATCCCCCTGCGACAATCGGGAGGCGGCCCCGCGCAAATATCTGGTCGACCGCCTTTCTCCCCATCTCCCCGAACCTCCCCGCGTTGAATTCCTCGTCCGGGTTCAGTTCGTCGATGAAATGGTGGCGTATCAGTCCCCTCTGCGCGGGGGTCGGTTTGGCCGTCCCCACATCGAGAAACCTGTATATCTGACGGGAGTCGGCGGAGATGATCTCCCCTCCCAGAATCTCCGCAAGGACGAGCGCGACCCCCGTTTTCCCCGATGCCGTCGGTCCCACGATCACGGGGACGCGCCGGGATAGGCCGGAACCCTCCTCTCCGGCGGCACCTCCGTGAGCTGTCACTACCATCCCATTTTCCCGATCAGAGGAACGAACTTGAAGCCTTCGATCTCGCGCCGTTCCATTTCCTCCCCGCGCCGCGTGATGACGACGAGCGACTGGTACTGAAGGCTTCCCACAGGGATGACGAGCTTCCCTCCGTCGGCGAGCTGCCGCGTGAGCGGCTGGGGAACATCGGGGGCGCCTGCCGTGACGATGATGCCGTTGTACGGTGCGAATTCATTCCATCCCACCGTCCCGTCCCCCCCTTTCGTGGCAACCCGATAGCCGAGGCGGTCGAACATCTTTCGGGCCCCCGCAAGGAGTTCATGGTCCCGTTCTATGGAGAAGACCCGGGCTCCCAGCACCGAAAGGACGGACGACTGATAGCCCGACCCTGTCCCGATCTCAAGGATCTTGTCGCCGGTGCGAACACCGAGAGCCTGGGTCATGAATGCGACCGTGTAGGGCTGGGAGATGGTCTGCCCCTTCCCTATCGGGAGAGCGGAGTCTTCGTAGGACCTGTTTGTGAACGGCTCGGGGACAAAAAGATGGCGCTCCACGGTGGCCATCGCCTTCAGGATCTTCTCATCGGTGATCAGACGGTCCCGCAGGAGCGCGATCATGTCACTGCGTTCTTCTTCGAACCGTCTCACGGTCAGGCCTGCGCCCCTGTCTTGAGGACCCGCCACACTGCGGCGGCGGAGCGGTCGGCCTCCACGTTGAAGCGCGCCTTGAGTTCCTTCCGGAGAACAGCGGGGGTCAGGCCCCTGTAGAGCGTCCCGTTTTCAGCGATCGAGACCATGCCTGTCTCTTCGGAGACTACCACCACGATGACGTCGGCCTGTTCCGATATCCCGAGTCCCGCCCTGTGCCTTGTCCCGAGAAGCTGCCCTTCCCACGCAGTGAGATTGGACAGGGGGAGCGTACAGCGGGCCGCCTCGATCACCCTGTCTTTGACGACCACCGCTCCGTCATGCAGGGGGGAACGGGGATTGAAAATCGAGAGGAGGAGCGAGCGGCTGAGCTGCGCGTCGAGCTTGGTGCCGGTTTCAACCGCCATCCGGATTCCCGAGGCGCGGACGAACACGATCAGAGCACCGATCTTCTTCCGGGAGAGCTCCGTCACCGTGGCCACGACTTCGTCGATCGACTCGTCGACGTTGATCTTCAGGAAGACCCGGATTATCGGGCTCCGGCTTATGAGGACGAGGAGCCTGCGGAGTTCAGGCTGGAACAGTATGATGAACGCGAGGACCCAGATGTCGGAGAGCGTCCGCAGGATCCACGTCATTGCCTTGAGGTTGGAGGCCTGCGCCACCAGGGAGAAGGCGAGAATCAGCAGCAGTCCGGCGAAAATCTGTATCGCGATCGTGCCCCGCATCGCGATATACAGCCGGTAGAAGAGGAAGGAAACAAGGAGGATGTCGATGACATCGGAAAGGCCGACGGAGATGAAACCTATCCTGAAGAATTCCATATGCCGCTCCTATGGAAGTATTCTGACCCGCCTTCAGCGGGAGACCCTGCGGACCGCGTCGGCAATGGCAACGGCTCGCCTGGTTTCCCTCACATCGTGTACGCGGACCACATGTGCACCGGAGAGGACAGCGGAGGTTGCGGCCGCGAGAGAGGCTTCGAGCCGGTCACGCACCGGCAGTCCGGAGACTGAACCAAGGAACGATTTCCGGGACGGGCCGACGAGGACCGGATAACCGAGGTCGCCGAACCGGGAGAGTCCCGCCAGAAGCCTGTAGTTGTCAGCCGCCGTCTTCCCGAAGCCGATGCCTGGATCGACAAGCATCTGACGGACCCCGTTCATCTCGCCTGTCCTGACCGCCCCGGCGAGGAAGGCATGGATCTCGCCGAAGAGGTCGTCGTACACGGGATCCTTTTGCATGGTTTTCGGTGTCCCCTTGATGTGCATGACCACCGCGGTGGCACCGGCCCTCCCCACCGTCCCGGCCATTGCAGCATCGAACCCGAAACCGCTGATATCGTTGACGATCGACGCCCCCGCGGCGAGTGCGTGTGAGGCGACATCCGCCTTGTACGTGTCGATCGAAATCGGGACAGACACCCCTCGTGCAAGTGCTTCGATCACCGGCATGACACGGTCGAGCTCTTCCTGAACGCCCACGGGCTCCGCCCCCTCGCCGTAGGCAGCGCCTTTCGGGCGCGTGGACTCGCCCCCCACGTCGATAAAATCAGCCCCTTCCTCCGCCATCGCAAGGCCATGATCTACCGCCTTTGCGACCGACAGGAATTCGCCTCCGTCGGAAAAGGAGTCGGGGGTCACGTTCAGGATCCCCATGATATGGGTCCTTGAGGCGAGGTCGTATTCATGCGCGCCGAACGTGTAGATGAACGCTCCCCGCACCGGATGTTCACCGGCCCGAAGGGTCATGGGAACCCCCGTAATACGGAACGAGGCGACCCGCCGGTCACCTCGGACACTCTCACATTTTTTTCTTTTCCAGAAGGGCCCTGCGTTTCGCCTTAGCCCTCTCGACAGCCTTCTTGTGTTTCTTCCGAACTTTGGTGGTTTTCTTGTTCATCGTTCCTCCGGTGGTATGCTGACACGCTCAAGAGCGCGCGTACGGGATTTTCATACCGATGATAGCCATTTTCGGGAAGAACGTCAAGAACAGTCACAATAACTGCCGGGGGGAGATCAGGGGGCGGACTCTTCGTACCATGCCGCGAGAATCAACTCCAGTTGTTCCTCCGTCGCGGCATCAGGCTCATCTTTGAACGCCGGCAGGCCCAGGATCATTCCGCGAAGCCTGGGAGGATCGATACCAAGAGGATCCTCACCCGGGTACCGTTTTGCGAGTTCCCGGGCGAGGCCTTCCACGTCGCGCCAAGTGAGGCTCAAGAAATCATTCTCCTTCAGCGCGCGTACTTCTTGTAGCGGTCGTTGATNNTCGCCCCGTAGTGGTGCTCGTCGACGAGAACGTTCAGGAGTCGCCTGGAATAGAGCTGGTCAAACACGAGGACTCCCCAGCCGCTCAGTTTTGCGGACACGGCCGCCGCCTTGAAGTCCGCCTTCCATGCATCAATCGTGCCGAACTCCTTTTCGATCGCGGCTTTGATCTCCGGACCCTTCGAAGGGTTTCCGTCTCCCCCCATCACCTCCCAGTAGACATCGTGAAGGACAGTTCCCGCGTGGTTCCAGGTGAGGCGGCGCTTCAGCTCGCCGACCTGGCTGTAGTTGCCGTTTGCCGCGGCCCGGTCAGCTGTTTCCAGGGCCTTTTCGATTGTGTTAAGCGCCGTGACGTATCCCTTGTGATGCGTGTTGTAGTGCCAGTCCGTGGTCTCTGCGTCCACGACCGGGGCGAGGAGTTTCTTCGCTTCTTCGTCCGTGTAGGGACGCGGAATGAATTTCCATTCAAATGACATGAGAGACACCTCCTAGTGTGATTGTGTGATTGTGTCAGTGTGTGAATGATACCCGTCGACGCAAATTCAGACGCCGAACGAACTTCCGCAGCCGCAGGTTTTCGCAGCCTGCGGATTGTTGAAGACAAACCCTTTGCCGTTCAGGCCGTCGCTGAAATCGAGCACGGTCCCGCCCAGGTAGAACAGGCTCTTCGGGTCGATAAAGACCGTCACTCCTCGAATCGTGAAGACCCTGTCTTTCTCCCCCGGCTTCTCGTCGAACCCGAGCACATACGACAGTCCCGAGCACCCCCCCCCTTTCACGCCGAGCCGTAGACCGTGTTCAGCGGGGATGTTGTTTTCCGATTTCACCCTCGCGACCTGGGCCGCCGCTTTCTCCGTCAGCGTGATCTCCTCGCTGACGGCCGGCCGGTTGTACGTATCCGTTTCCGCCATGTCACTTCCCTCCTCTGTGTCGTTTCACCGCCTCGTCCGTCCTGCTTCTCCACTCATGATCCTACATCCCCAGTTCGAGCCGCGCTGCCTCGGACATCATCGAGGGGTTCCACTGGGGTTCCCACACGACGTTCACCTTCACCGCGGTGACCCCCGGAATCCCGCGCGCCTTCGTTTCGATTTCCCTCGGGAGCGACTGGGCCGCCGGGCACGACGGCGACGTCAGCGTCATCGTAATGAGGACCCCTCCGTCGAGCGCCACGCGGACGTCGTAGATGAGCCCCATCTCGTGGATGTTCACGGGAATTTCCGGATCGTAGCATGTCCGGAGGGCCTCGGTCACCTGTCCCTCGATGAGTTTCTGTTCAATCGTGCTGATCTGATGACCTTCGGGTGCGGCGTCCATGGCGTTCATTCCGTCGAGATCGGTTGTGATTTTCCCGCCAGCACCGCGTGGAGCGTGTGCCACGGGAGGCTCGCACACTTCACGCGGGCCGGGAACTCGCTCACGCCCGCGAATGCGGCGAGCTTTCCCAGTCGCTCCATTCTCTCCTCCGGCGCGGCCACACCCGTGACAAGCCCGTGAAAGTCCCGGAACATCCCTTCCGCCTCGCTCCGGGTCCTTCCCTTGAGCATGGAGCTCATCACGGACGCCGACGCCTTGGAGATCGCGCACCCGGCGCCGGTGAAACTGATGTCGGCGATGACATCCCCGTCCATTCTCACGTAGATCGTATAGTGGTCGCCGCACAGGGGGTTGTAACCCTCGATGCTCCCCGTCGCATCCTGCATCGACCTGAAATTCTTCGGGTTTCGGTTGTGATCGAGTATCACCTGCTGGTACAGGTCGCGGAGTGCCGACATCAGGCGAGCACCTCCCTCACCCTGTGGAGCGCCGCCAGGAACACGTCGATCTCCTCTTTGGTATTGTAGAACGCGAACGACGCGCGCGCGGTGGCGGGAACGCCGAACCGCTGCATGACAGGCTGTGCGCAGTGGTGCCCCGTCCGGATGGCGATCCCCTCGTCGTCCAGTATTGTGCCGATGTCGTGCGGGTGGATCCCGTCGATGACGAAGGAGAGGACCGAGGCCTTCTCCCTCGCCGTCCCGATGATCCTCAGGCCCGGGATTTCCGCGACCCCGCGTGTTGCATAGGCCAGCAGCTCGTGCTCATACTCCGCGAGGCTGGCAAGGTCAATCTCATTGATGTAGTCGATAGCGGCGCCCATGCCGATCCCACCGCCGATGTTCGGTGTCCCCGCTTCGAACTTGTACGGGAGATCGTTGTAGATCGTCTTCTCGAACGTGACGGACTTGATCATGTCCCCGCCCGACTGGTACGGGGGCATCGCATCGAGGAGCTTCGTGACCCCGTAGAGGATCCCGACGCCGGTCGGCCCGAACGCCTTGTGGGCGGAGAAGACGTAGAAATCACAGTCCAGGTCCCTGACGTCCACCTTCATGTGAGGAACCGCCTGAGCACCGTCGAGGAGGACCGGGATCCCGTGCGCGTGGGCCATCGCCACCATGGTCTTCACCGGGTTGATCGTCCCCAGTGCGTTGGACACATGCGTCAGTGCAACGATCTTCGTCCGGGACGTCAGCAGCTTCTCATAGTCTGCGAGCTCGATCTCCCCCCTGTCGTTGATCGGGATGACGCGGAGCTTTGCCCCCTTTTCCTCGCAGAGAATCTGCCAGGGGACGATATTGGAATGGTGTTCCATCGCGGAGATCAGGACTTCATCACCGGCCCCGACTATCGTGCGCCCGTAACTGTACGCAACGAGGTTGATTCCTTCGGTCGTTCCGCGGACGAATATGATCTCCCGCTGGTGTGCGGCGTTCAGCAGGTGCTGCACCTTCACACGCACCCCCTCATAGGCCTGCGTGGCGCGCTCGCTCAGGTAGTGGACGCCGCGGTGGATATTCGAGTTCTCTTCCTCGTAATACCGGAGCGTCGCGTCGATGACCACCTGGGGCTTCTGGCTGGTTGCCGCATTGTCGAAGTAGACCAGGGGCTTCCCGTTGACGCGCTGGCGCAGCAGGGGAAAATGGTGTCTGCATCCGCGGACGGCCTCAAAGCGCTCGAGAAGGTCCTGATTGGCCTGGCTGGATTGTACGGTTGTCGTGTGCATCAGTACTCCATATTCACCCGTCCCTGCCGGAGACGGGTATGAAGGAGGGCGTCCAGTTTCTCGCGAAGAGCATCGACATGCACCCTGTTGATCACGTCGGTCGCGAAGGCGAACGTCAGCAGATCGCGCGCCTCAATCTCCCCGATACCGCGGGCACGGAGGTAGAACACCTGCTCCTCGTCGAGCTGGCCGACCGTGGCACCGTGCGTGCATTTCACGTCGTCGGCGAATATCTCGAGCTGGGGCTTCGTGTCGATCGTCGCGTCATCCGAAAGGAGAAGCGTCTTGTTCGTCTGTTTCGCGTCGGTCTTCTGCGCATCCTCCCGCACGAATATCTTCCCGTTGAACACCCCCCGGGCGGATCCGTCCAGGACCGCCTTGTAAAGCTCATGGCTCTCGCAGCGCGGGGTTGCATGATCGATGACGGTATGGTTATCCACATGCTGAGTCCCCGTGGCGACCGACAGCCCGTTGAGGGTGCACTCGGCATGTTCCCCCTCGAACAGCGCGCTGACATTGTTCCGCACAAGCGCACCTCCGAGGTTGATGGCGTTGGATGTGAACGACCCCTCATCCCTGAGCGAGACCAGGGTCGTACCCACGTGGTAGGAATTCAAGTTCTCCATCTGCAGTTTGTCGTGCTCCACGGCCGCACCTTCCCCCACGAAGATCTCCGTGACCGCGTTCGTGAGGTACACCCCCGGACCTTTGCCGCCGTACGTCTCGACAACCGACAGCCGGGCGCGCTTCCCCGCAATGATGACGTGCCGGGGCTGGACGAGCAGCGGCGGGCCCCCGGCGGAGGCGAGAGAGAGTATGTGGACAGGCTCCTCCAGCGTGACGCCGTCGTCCACCCGCAGGAACGCCCCGTCGAGGAGGAACGCCGTGTTCAGTGCGAAGAATGAGTCTCCCTTTCCCCGTTCGGGTGAAAAATACCTGACGGCCAGTGCGGGATCATGGGCAAGGGCTGCACCCAGGCTGCCGACGCTCACACCCGGAGGAAGCGGGGGCAATGAAGAGAGCCCGCTGGAAAAATGACCGTTGACGAATACAAGCACGATGCCCCCCGTCCGGGCAAGGGACCATGGAAGGAGGTCCGGCTCCGTAAGGCCTGACGCCTCGTAGGCGAGGACGGGGTGGAACTGCGTCCCTGCGATCGGCGCCACGCTTGTGAACCGCCATTCCTCCTCGGCTGTGGTCGGGAACCCCTGCGCGTCAAACGCGGCAAACCCCCTGCGCCGCAGCGCATGGAGGGGGGCCTCTGATGCCCCGTTGAGGCCCTCCTCAAAGTGCGCAAACCTGCCCGCGTACCACTCCTTCGTCTCCGGGGAAGCGTTCATTTCGATCGTGCCTCCTGCGCATCCGATGCCACGACTCCGGACTCTCCCCGGATCCAGTCGTACCCCTTCTCTTCCAGGGCGAGCGCAAGTTCTTTTCCCCCTGATTTCACGATCCTGCCGTCGATAAGNNATGTAGTTCAGCAGGCGCTGGTAGTGCGTCACAACGACCACCGCATTCTCCGGAGAACGGAGCCTGTTGACCCCCTCCGCGACGATCCTGAGCGCGTCGATGTCAAGACCGGAATCGGTTTCATCAAGTATGGCAAGGGTCGGGTCAAGCACCGCCATCTGGAAAATCTCGTTGCGCTTCTTCTCCCCCCCGGAGAACCCTTCGTTGACCGGCCTGTTGAGAAGGCTCTGGTCGACATCGATGACTTTCATCTTTTCCTTCACCAGGGAGAGGAACTCCATGGCATCGAGCTCTTCGAGACCGCGGTGCTTCCGGATGGCATTGAGCGCAGCCTTCAGAAAATACATGTTTGTCACCCCGGGGATTTCCACGGGGTACTGGAAGGCGAGGAAGAGTCCTTCACGGGCCCGTTCTTCGGGGGAAAGCCCGAGCAGGTCTTTTCCCTGATACAAGACTTCCCCCTCGGTCACGACGTACGCTTCCCGCCCGGCAAGCACTCCCGCAAGCGTGCTCTTCCCCGAGCCGTTGG
>PMDK01000306.1 GCA_003154425.1 Ignavibacteriota bacterium | reverse complement strand
GAGCACCAGCGTGACTATGAAACCAACATCATGCCGCTTGTCGAGAAATCGACCCCCCAGGCATACCTCCTCCTCCGGAGGGAGTTCAGCACCGATTCCGTGTCGAACACGTTTAAGAAAGCGCTTCTGAGGTCAATTTACCCGAAACCGGGGCGGGGAGTCAGGTATATGGAGGCGCTCGGGATATGGAAAAAAGTGTGGGAGAAGCTGGGAATGAAGGTTACGGTCTGGTCGAGCTTTTTCTCGGGGGAGCCCCGGTATGTGACCGCCTTGCGGCTTCAAAAAGGGTTTGTCGACCTTGAGACGCCGATGGCAAAGCAGCTCGCCGACACATACGATGGAATCGCCGGTCCGGGCGCATATGCGCGCTATCTGGATGATCTCGGCCAGAATGTCGGCAGAATCGACGAAGAGATCATAGAATTATTGCCGGAATTAAGCTCGAAGTAACTTCTTCGGCAATCGCGATTGTGTCCCCGTCAATCCACATCCCGCCGAAGGCGGGATGTGGATTTTCATTTCCCAGCAACACAACCTGTCCGCCGTATGGTATCCGGACATCACCACGGTCAAAGACGGAGGGTTTGTACCTCGAACTGAGACCGGCGGAATCGCGCTTCACCGAACAGGTATCTCTCTGACGCTTCTGACCGGCTTCTCCCCCTCTTTTTCCAGCAGGGCCGACACGGTGTACGTTCCGGGCGTGGCGGGAGCCATGCACGGAATTATCACAGCACTCCTTCCATATGGGGGTAACGTCACACCGATCGATGCATCCGATACAACCCCGTCGTCTCCCGCAATCTGAAGCCGCACGTTTCCCCGCCATAGTGTTTTGAGGTCGTTGATGGCAACGATCCGGAAATTGTTGAGCTTGCCCGCCGCGATGTCACTCCCCCATTCGTCCAGCATGAGCCCCACCGGAGAAAAGGCATCGGGGATGTATTTCAGGAATTCGCTTTCGTACTCCAGCGCCGCAACGTTGATGAAATGATCGCTTGTTTGGCCGTCCGCCCTGGAATATCCGAGTGCGGTGAAATGCATGACCGCCGCGCACTGGCGGTGGCATCGCCAGAATTCGGTCTCCGCAGCGAGATAGGTCGCATACAGATGGCGGCGTTGTGCGACGGTGGAATGTTCCCCCAGAAGATTGTTGTAGAGCTTCTCCGTCAGTGTGGTCGGACTTCCATCTCTGTTGAGCCAGAGCCAGCCATATTCGTTGACGATCACCGGGTATTGGCCGTCATTCTTCTGCTCGTTCCCACCGGGCACCGAATCCGATGCGGCGATGTCCCTGAGCTTGAAATTGCTGTCAAAGAAATGATAGGGATGAGATTCGAAGACATCCCCCGGCGCTCGATGGCTTGTATAACTGTTGTCCCAGGGACGATTCGAAAGATCGAGCGGCCTGACCCGGCACACCGCATCCCAGGTTTCGTCCGTTTTCCAGTTGTTGGAGACCGTTTCATTGCTCGCGTCCCATATGACGACGGAAGGATGATTCCAGCGCTCCTGCATCCACTCCCTGTATTCGCGCGCCAATTCATCCGACCGGAGCTCCTCCGGCCAGGCGTACCACCCGGGGGCTCCGTACCAGACCGGAAATTCATCCTGGATGAGAAACCCCTCTTCATCGGCGATGCGGTACCACTCCTCCGGCGGGAACCCGATACAGTACCGGAGGCAGTTCCAGTGAAACTGCTTGAAGCTCCTGTGCAACGCTCTCACCCATTCCTCCCGCCACGGGAGATCGCCGCACGCCTCATCTTCAAAGAACCTGTACAGCGTGACATTGCTTCCCCTCATGAAATAGGGTTCTCCGTTCAGGACCCCCCTTTTTGTCATCCGGTCAAAGCGGAAATCCCGCATTCCGAACTTTGAATGATATTCATCCCCTTCGGTGCTCACAGTCACATCGTACAGAAACGGGTCTTCGGGAGACCAGAGGTGAGGATTCCTGACCGGAATGTCGATATCGCAAAGCGCTTCACTGTCCCGGACGGCACGGACGACGGCTTTGCTGGTCTCGGCGACCACAAATGCGGACCTGGCCTCTCTCACAATGAAGGATACCTCCGACCGCTTGAGGACGCCGAATGATCCGAGCGTCACCTGGACGCGGAGGCGCCCGTGTGCGACGTCCGGTGCCGTCTGCGCACGAACAACGCGGGGAGATCCGGAAAGTATCAGATCGATATCATCGTAGATCCCCGGAATGTATCGCTCCTTTTCAAAATCAAACCCTGTGGGGATCGAAAGGGGCAGCGAGCTTCTGCAGGAACCTACGCGTACGACAAGCTCATTTTCGCCACTCTGCAGCGCGCCTGCCGCATTAAAATAGCCGGGGGTGAAGCACGGAATATGCTCCCCCAGATACCTCCCGTTCAGAAACACTTCCGTCCCGAACATTGCCTTCGCGATCTTCAACGTGGCGACTGAAGGGATCGGGTGATCGATGGTAAATCGGCGCCGGTACCAGAAGGCGTCACGCAACGTGTCGCGCTGAACGAGATCGTGCCGATCCTTCACCCGGGGACCGGCATCTTTGAATGAGGGCGTGGCAAGCGACACCAGACCCGGCACGCGTACCGAGTGTTCGAATCGGGGCGGTATCTTATCCTTCCGCCCCTCCTCGATCTGCCAGACCCCGTTCAGCGAAATGACGGTTCTCTTCGATGATTGCCCTGCGTCAGAGGTCACAAGACCAAGAATCAGTACGAGTGTCACAAGGGATGTTTTCATAGTGGACTCAGATCCGGTGGTTGATCGAATCAGGAATAAACCTCGGCGGTGATCGTCATCGGAGAGAGTATTAAGGCACAACCGGCACGATCAGAGCCGAGGCGTGGTCCCGGTCGTGATACACCACGTTCGTGGCCCTGATCTCGCGCCTGGAAGTGCTGCCTGCCTCCGCACCGGTGTTCAGGTTGCGATCAAAGCGCGGAAAGTTGCTGCTCGACACTTCAATCCGCAGCTTGTGTCCTGCAAGGAACACATTGGAGGTCGACCAGAGCCGGATCGTCAGTTTGTAGACCTCGCCCGGATTCATCAGCGTCCCCTTTTCCATCGAATTCCGGTAGCGCGCCCGAAGAATCCCCTCGGTCAGATTCCGCGCATATCCGTCGGGCGATACATCGACAAGCTTCCCCGTGAAATCCGTGTCCACCCCCGAAGAGCTGGCATAGAGTTCCAGCGTGACCGGACCGGTCACTTCCAGATCCCGTCTCAAGGCGGGCGTTGAGTACACAAGCACGTCGCCGCGGCTTTCCACGACCCGCTGGTCAAATGCGCCGGGAGTGAAATGGGAGTCGCCGAACGCCGGCCCGCCGAGCGTCGGCACGGGGTCCGCGGGATCATAGAGGTACGCATCCGCAGTTTCGGTGGCGGGGGAGGTCGTGCTCAGTGTCCCGTCGCCGGTGAGCGAATTGGCTTTCCCCTCTGAGTGCAGGAAATAGCGCGTGCCACTGGCGCGCGAAAGCGGCCAGTCGTCCTCCTCGCGCCAGGCGTTCTTCCCCATGACAAAGATCCTTACGGGCTTTTCGCCGGCCATCCCGTTATCAATCCCTTTCAACAGGTAGTCGTACCACCGAAAACCGAGCGCCCATGTGTCAAAGACGGCGTCCTTGCCGAAGTCGACATCGCCGATTTTCGGGCCTGCACCCGCGTGTCCGCCGACAATCATCACCAGTCGCTGCCCCTTTCGAGCCGCCTCGTTCCCCCCCTGGCTTTTTGTCCCCAGATAATTCCGCACCG
This sequence comes from Ignavibacteriota bacterium, assembly GCA_003154425.1. Taxonomy (GTDB): domain Bacteria; phylum Bacteroidota; class Ignavibacteria; order UBA10030; family UBA6906; genus Fen-1273. The sequence goes on along the minus strand of PMDK01000306.1, from coordinate 3,307 downwards.
AGCCGTCCTGAAAAATGTCGTACCATGCGCCGATGTGGAGAGCCGGTACCTTGATCTGACCGAAGTGCTCTTCGATCGACACTTTTTTCCAATAGTCGTCATATCCGGGGTGCGCCAGCCATTCATAGTAATAGTCGGCAAGCCCCGCAGCCGGGCCGGGCTCAAGCATCGGGTAATCGGCCGGCGGACGCTTCATATCCCAGTGCGAGGGTTGGGCGTCCTTTCCCGCGCGGCGTTCAAGCGTGTTGATCGCCAGCGCGGTGGACCATGCCTGGTTCAACAACTGCGAAAAGGCCCCCCCCTGATACACCCACTGCTCATGACTGTTGGAGGCGGTCACGAACGGCANNCGAGGTGAGGCGGGGAGGCCATGGCAGCAAGCATCTGCGTGGCGCCCACGTATGATCCCCCCCACATCCCGACCCTTCCGTTGGAGTAGGGGAGCGCGGCGGCCCATTCGATGCAATCGTAACCGTCGTTCGCTTCATGGATAAGCGNNCCGCGGACGTCCTGTACAATGAAGACGTATCCCTGGGCTGCCCCTTTCTGTCCCGTGGCCAATTCGGCGCGCTTGTCGTACGGGGTTCGTTCGACGATAACGGGGAATCTGCCGTCGGCCTTCGGCCTGTACACGTCGGCCCGCAGGACCACGCTGTCGCGCGTTTTCATTGTCACGTTGCTCTCGATGATCACTTCGTATGATTGTCCGGCCTGCACCGACTGAAGAAGCGCAAGGGCGGCAACGGTCAGACTGAAATTCAGATGGTGTGGAGGCATGAAGTCACCTTTCGATTTGTGTGGGGCCGGAACGTCTTCGCACGTTCAGGATCATCTCCTTCCCCTCTCTCTTTTCACATCAGGGGTCCTCTCTGTATTTCTGACCGGGCATGTACTCCATTGCCGAAGGTGGAGAATCTTCCTCTTTTCCACCCCACTGTCTGTTCGGGTGTGGTCCCATTGTCAATTCCAGGGTTCCTCCGCCCAGCATATCATTGTGCGTAAACCAGGGCTTCGGCAGGGATTTCCCGTTCAGAGCGGCGCGTTGAATGTATACATTTGCCGGTGAATTGTTTCTCGCGATGACGGCGAATGTTCTGCCCTTCGGCAGGCGTATGCTGATCTGATCAAAAACAGGGCTTCCGATACTGTACACAGGGATTCCCGGTGTCACAGGATAAAAACCCATCATTGAAAAAACGACAAAGGATGACATCCCGCCGCCGTCTTCGTCCCCCGGGAATCCAAAGACATTGTCGGTGAACCACGTGTCCAGCAGCATGCGAATACGCTTCTGAGTCTTCCATGGAGCTCCCAGATAGTCATAAATATACGGGATGTGAAAGCTGGGCTCATTCCCCATGACAAACTGACCCACCAGGCCCGAAGCATCGGGCTGGATATTCCAGAATCTGAACTTCGGCAGACCCAGGTCTTCTCTGAACAGTTGATCCAGTTTTGATTCAGCCTGCTGCCGTCCGCCCATGAGTCCGAACAGACCGCGCAGATCATGTTTCACCTGCCAGTTGAACGTGTACGCATTGTTCTCGGTAAAATATTCTCGTCCTGCGAGCCTGGGATCAAAAGGCTCTATCCATTCGCCCTGTGCATCTTTTGGCCACACGAATCCTTTATCGACGCGGAATACGTTTCGGTAATTTGCTGCGCGGCGCAGAAACAACTCCCGGTCTCCCGGAGTATCGCTGAACGCTGCAAGCTGGGCAAGACACCAGTCGTCGTAGCTGTTTTCAAGCGTCACAGATACCGCCTGCCGTTTCTCCCAGTCGTCATGTACTTCTTTCACAGTTTCTATTTCGCCGGGCCTCAATCCCGGCATGTAGCCTTTTGCGTTATAGAATGAATCGAGGGATGTTGCCGGCCCGTTACGCCAGGGGAGAAGAGTTGCTTCAAGGGAGTTCTTCTTCAAACCTTCGTACGCCAGTTTCACGTCGAAGTTCCTCAAGCCTTTGAACCATGCGTCCGCCATCCATGCAGCGGCATGGTTGCCGGTCATGGCGGGCCAGTCACCGGATACCAGCGCAAACGAAGGCATCCATCCGCTTTGCCCGTACATCGTGATATAGGATCGTATTTTCTCCGTCTCCATGTCCGGGTTCAGTATCATGTACAAGGGTTCCAGAGCGTTGTAGGTGTCCCATAACCAGTTATCGACGTAGAACGGCTCTCTCGATTCGTGTACTCTGTGGTCGTACGCGCTGTAGTATTTCCCGTACTCGTTGATGTCGACCATGCGTTCATAACAGCGATACAGCGCGCTGTAGAACACGCGTTTCTGGACAAGGGTCCCCCCCTGAACCTTGATCTGTGACAGCACGTTATGCCACGCCCTGTATGCACTGTTCTTTACTGCGTCAAAATCCCAGCGGGGAATTTCCTTCAGCAGGTTCTTTCTGGCCTGCTCGATGCTTATGAACGATACACCGTAACGAAATGAGACAATGTGCGGCCCGTTTCCCGCGTCTATCAAAAGGAGTCTTTTATCGGATGCACTGTTGTATTTGATCCCGGATATATCCGCATCCGTCTCCGCATAGAAAAACGCCTTCATTCCTGAGAAAGTCTCAGTTCCCGTAATGACTCTTCTGCCCTGCACCTCTATCCCGCCGTCGTTGTTTATTACGCCCAGCCGGAGATAATGCTCCTGATCGCCGGGGAACGTGAACCGGAAATACCCGCTTCTGGCAGCAGGTGTGAACTCAATGAAATCGTCTGTTTCCTGGAGCGATGTTCTATAGAAGTACGGAGTGATTGTCTCCTGATCATAGACAAAACGTCGATTCCAGACGGACTCGTCGGCGCCTCCGCTCACAGGCATGACAGCGAAAACGCAAGCCTGCCGGTGCGAGGTGAGAGTCAGGGGGAAGTAGCTGATCTGGTCATCAATCTGGTCCCTCCGCATCGGGAACGTTCTCACCATGCTGTTCGGCAGATGCACGGTCGGGCGTGTGGGCTCCAGGATAATCCCGACCCCTCCGATCGTCGGATCGACATACGTCAGGCTGGACCGCTGACCCTGGGCCGATGCGCAGGAGTGGATGCACAGCAGACAGAGGAAGGCATGAATGGGTGATTTCATTGTACTCTCCGGTCTGGCTCATCTGGCTGTTTTCTGTATGGAATTCCCNNATACGCGGTCGATTTTGCCGTCCGGGACCCCCCTCCCGTGTTTGTTGAGAAACCTCGTCGTCGCGTCAAAAAGCACGGATTGATACTGTTCGCAGGAGCCTTCCGCCGGCCTCTCACCCGGTTTCAACGCGCGGACGGGAGTGACTTCCCTGACTGCCGGGAG
>PMDK01000171.1 GCA_003154425.1 Ignavibacteriota bacterium | reverse complement strand
ATCTCAAGTATGACTGGTGCAACACAGAAGGGATCGATGCGAGGGGGGCGTACGCCACGATGCGCGATGCCCTGCTCGCGACAGGGCGACCCATGGTGTTCAGCATGTGCGAATGGGGGAACAACAAACCCTGGCTCTGGGGGAGGGGTACGGGCCAACTCTGGAGGACGACCGGCGATATCACTTCATGCTGGAGTTGCATCGACGATCACGGCGGAAAGTACAATTCCTACGGCGTGATGCAGATCCTCGACATGCAGGAGGGCCTTCGCGCGTATGCGGGTCCGGGGCACTGGAACGATCCGGATATGCTCGAGGCGGGGAACGGGACATTGACGGCGACTGAAAGCCGCGCTCATTTCACCCTCTGGTGCATGCTGGCTGCCCCCCTGATTGCGGGGAACGATCTGAGAACGATGTCGAAGGGAACGCTTGAAATACTCACGAACAACGAGATGATTGCCATCGATCAGGATTCGCTTGGCATCCAGGGCTTCAGGCACGCAGGGCCCGACAGCATGGAAACCTGGTACAAACCTCTCAAAGGGGGGGACTGGGCGGTATGCTTCTTCAACCGGGGATCACAACCACTGCACGTCGTGCACGATTGGAAGAAGGACGTCATTCACGACGATGTGGCCGACCTGGAACTGAACTCTGCACGGCACACCTATTCTCTTCGGGACGTCTGGAAGAAGATGAGAATCGGCTCAACCGCCGATGGCCTCGCGGCAACCATCGCTCCGCATGATGTGCTCATGCTCAGGCTGATACAGTAGCCGGATCCTATCGGAGCAACAGGAGCTTTTTCGCCTGCATGAGGCTCCCCGCCTGCAGCCGGTAGAAGTATATGCCGCTTGCGAGAGCGGACCCGTCGAATTTCACCTCATGGCGGCCCGCGTCCTGTTCTCCGTCCTGGAGAACGGCGACCTGCTGGCCCAGCGTGTTGAACACCGTCAGCCTCACCCGGCTTCGGGAGGGTATGCCGTAACGGATCGTCGTCGCGGGGTTGAAGGGGTTCGGATAGTTCTGTGACAGGGTGAAGTCCACCGCAACACCGGGGTCTGCCTTCACCACCGTCATAGACCCACCCAGCGCGACATATCTCGCGATGACCTTCTGGTAATCAAGCGCCGAGCTGAAGCCTGCGAACTTCGCATCATCCCAGATGAGAGAGCCGATCGGAAGATCGTCAATTGTCGACATATGGGCTGACTGGCTGAAGTTTTCAGTCAGATCGGTGAATCTTGTCACGCCCGCATTCACCCCCGCGTTTTCGGTTTTCACGCCGTTCACGATTCCGGGAATGGTCGTCGGGTCAAAGTCGCCGTATATGTACGCGCTGTGAGTTATGTCGTTGGCGGTGGCAGGGTAATGCGCATCCCCCCACTGGTAGGAATCCCATTTCGCCATCTGATCTGCGACTGTCGCGTCTTTTATCCCGGGCGTGACCGTCCCCGGATCCCCCGTGATCGTGTTCTCCTCGATCATACCGTGAGGATATGCCGCGAAGAGTGCCCGCGTGCGTTTGTTCATCCACGCTCCGGGGACATTATGCACAACCCAGGGCCCCTTGCCGAAACCAAACCAGTTCAGATACGAGACCGGATAAGGACCGATGGCATTATATGCGTTGTTCTCATTGAGGTAGTACCTGTTCATCAGCGTATCATTATAGTTCACGTTATTCGAAACGAAGACTTTCATCCTGTCAAGGCCGACGTCCGCGGTATACCGGCTTGAATCAGCTGCGGCGTAGTACTGCGGCTGTACCAGGATTCTGGAGCCGGGAGAGTCCGTCGTGTCGATATTGATCGTCCCCGTCAATTCCCTCCTGTCGGTATCCTCGTTGTAGATGACAGTCGTGTCCTCCCCCGCCCAGTTATGATTGATAAAGATGTTGTTTGTGACGATGAACGTAATGTAGAACTGAGATTGCAGCAGGTTCTTTTTGTTGTTGACAAAGGTGTTGTGATTGAGGTACGCAAACCTTGTGAGAGAATTCTGCATCAGGAATGTAAGGCCGCCCCCCGTCGTCGTGACATTTTCAACCCACAGCGTATCGACGGGGTTTTTGCACATGTAGACCCTGGATCCCCACCACTGGCCCGGGTGGAACATGTTGCGGAAGTAGGAATTCGTGATGAAGAACTTCGCTCCGCTTGCCCATCCATTGCATTCAAAGAGGTCAATATTGGCAAATTCAAACAGGCAGCTGTCGATCCTCAGCGCCTGAGGCAGATTCTTTCCTCCCGGTGCAGCCGGTCCGGTCGTCATAAACCAGTTTTCATTGTTCTGCGTCTTATCCCGCTGCATGGCCTGGTAATGGACGTTCACCATTGTGATGCTCCCCTGAACCGTATTCTGTCCGATAGGTCTCCCCTGGGCCGGCGCCATGACGATGATGGGTTTTCTCCCCCCGGACTCACCCACGATCGTCAACGTGCCTGTCGGATTGATGACGCTGATCGGCGCATTTTGAACATACGTTTGATTTTTCTGCAGCAGGTACACTCTGCTGGGATTGTTCCTCACGTTGTTTGTTACGTCGCCGTTAATCGTCGTCTCGAGTATTCCCGCGGCGCTGTTGACGATGACCGTGGTATC
>PMDK01000153.1 GCA_003154425.1 Ignavibacteriota bacterium | reverse complement strand
GGGGCGTTCTTCAATGACCTCTCATGCCGCACGACGGACACCACCGAGTATGCTCTGGCAGGCAAGCTCCTCTCGGAGATGAAGCCGATGTCCCTCGTCATGGGCTGGCACTCGTACGGGAAGGACCTTGAGAGGGAATTCGTCCGCCTGACTTCCTCGTTCGGGCACCGGGTCATTGGTCTGCACACCCTGCCGAACATGAGTTTTTGCGCACAGACGCCGGCGTCCCCGGGATTCAAATACACGAACAACCATCACCTGAAGCCGGGTGCTCCCCCCATCCCCGGGAAGAAAGTCTATGTCACGTGCATACAGACCGACGGCATGGGCCTGGGCGCATGGCTTAAGCCCGGTCGGGGCGAGATCCCCTATGCCTGGGAGGTGGAGACCAACTACACGTGGATGGCTCCGGCAATGGCCGAATACTTCTATTCCATGGCCACGCCGAACGACTTTATGATCGGTTGTCTCTCCGGCCCGGGTTATATATATCCCAAGGCGGTTCCTCCCGCGCTGCTGAAACAGCTCATCACGATGTCGCGTGAGCAAATGAAGATACTCGACCTGAATGTCTTCGAGACGATGGACTACTCCGAGGGGGCGACCGTGGAAGGGAACAGCGACCTTCCGAAGGCCATCGTTGACATGTACTACGAAGGGATGCCTGAAGCCATCGGCTTCGTCAACGGCTATGCCCCTTCGTACACGTTTGCGGTCAAAGGCGGGCGGCCGTTCATGTCCTACGATTACTATCTTTCGCCGGAGAGGCCCGAGGCGGACGCGGTGGCCGACCTGAAGGAGCTTGCCCGCGTCAACGCGAAGCGCCCGTATTTCGAGCTGCTCCACATACGGGAATCGAGCGACGTCAAGAGGGTCAAGGGAATTCTCGACAAGCTGGGGCCGGAGTTTGAGGTCGTGCCGCTCGATGTCTTCCTCTCGATGGCCGGGAGGAATCCGACATTCAAAGAGCGTTTCCTCGTCCCTGCAGCAAACGGCGCAAAATGAGCAGATCGATCAGGATACTCCTCCCGCTCATCCTGTTCTCCTGCGGGCTGTTGTTCTCCGGGACGTTCTTTCCAGGGCTGTCGCTGTCCGGGCCCGCCGCCTCTGGCGGGCAGGGGCTTGAAGGGATCTGGAAATTCCTCCCCGGCAAGAGCACCGACATCGCATCATGGGGCTACAGTCTCCCTCAGATTGACATCTCGACGGCGGACGGAAAGGTCCGGGTCATCCACGACTGGCTGGACCGCGGGAATGTGGCGTTCGCGGATACGTTTGAATTCCGCCCCGGGGGAGGAGAAGTGACGTCGGTGGTCCGGTCTGAAGTCTGGCCTGACAATTGGTATATGGGGGTGCTCTCCAGCCCGGGAGAGGCAAGGAACGTCTCGGGCCGCTGGCTGGAACCGGAGAAGGCGTTCCGTGTGGTTGCCCGGCAGAACGTCCGGACTTCGCAAGGGGAGACCGCCGTAACGACGACGCGTGACTACACTCTGGGACCCGAAGGGAAAACGTTGACGCTCACCGAGCAGCGCTCCAGCCGTCCCTCCCCGGTCGTCCTTGTGTTCGAACGGAATGGAACCTCCCCCCGATCAGATATCAAATGAATGCCCGTCTGACATCCTGCTCACGACTCCACGAGATATCCCGGCTCTTCTTTCTCCTCCTCAGCGTCTCACTGGCAGCCGGCGCTGCCAGGGGAGGGACAGGTGAAAAGTATGTGATGCTTCTTGGCGGGAACTGGGAGATCGCCGGGGGACTCCCTTCCAACGCGATGCTGATCAGCCTCCAGGGGGTTGCCAACGCCGGTGAGCCGCGGCTCTACTTCCGCTACCCTTCGGGATGGGACTACAACTTCTGTGACCCCCTCCTCGCATACTATCGCTCGTCGCGGGGGATGCGTTTCACCGAACTCGCGTCCGCGGCCGAGGCGCTCGATTCGCTTGCCCGGTACGTGAAGGGGTATGTCGTGTGGGACAGGAACGTGCGCACGTCGCTCGTCGTCGCGTTCACCGCCGCAGGGATCCACCGGGCCGTCGTGGTGACGGAGGACCTGATCCCGCTGGCCGAAGGACACGGTCTGAAGATGGCCGAGGACTTCCGCGGGAAGTTCACGGGGTGGAGCGACGTGCAGATCTATGAGTGGGCGTATGGAAAGTACTGGCACGAGTGCAACAAGAACTTCCTTGTCTACATGGGGGGAGAGTCAGGGAACATGATGAAGCCGGGGATCGCCGACTTCGGCATTCACCACAGGTGTTTCTTCACCGATGCTTCGACGAATCCGCTCGACACCCTCGAATACGCATTCGCAGGGCGGCTCTTCGGCGCTTTGAAGCCCCTGTCGATTGTGCTCGGCTGGCATTCGTACAAGAAGGACCTCGAAGCGCAGCATGTGACGCTGGCATCGCATTTCGGACTGAGGGTGGAGGGGCTTCATACGCTCCCGAACATGAGCTTCAACCACCAGATCCCCCTTTCTCCGGGGTTCCGCTTCCGGAACAACCACAATGTCCGGGAGGGGAAATCGTACGTGCCGGAGAAAAAGGTCTATGTCGCCTGCATACAGACCGACTGCCTGGGGCTGGGAGCATGGACGAAGCCCGGTCGCGGCGAAATCCCCTACGCCTGGGAAGTGACGATGAACTGGTCCTGGCTTGCCCCGGCGATGCTCCAGTATTTTTACGATATGGCGACGCCGAACGACTACTTCATCGGCTCCCTCTCGGGCCCCGGCTATATGTACCCGAAGGCGGTTCCCCCGGCGCTCCTTCCATCGGTGGTGGACACGGCATACGCGCTCATGAAGACGCTCGATCTGAACATCTTCGAGATCATGGACCATTCTTCCTACTGGTCGAGCCGCGGGATCGACGATGACCTCTCGAAGGAGATCGTTGACACGTACTTCGCCCGGATGCCGGACGTGCTGGGGATTGCAAACGGCTACCGCCCCGCGCACACATTTGCGGTGTACGGGGACAAGCCGTTCATGTCGTACGACTACTATCTGGGCGAGAAGAGGGACGAAAGGGAAGCGGCGGCGGACCTCGAGGAACTCGCGAATCTCAACCCGGCGCGCCCCTACTTCCTCCTGATGCATGTCCGGCAGTGGAGTGACATCAAGCGCGTGAAACGGATACTTGACAGTCTGGGCCCCGCCTTTGAGGTTGTTCCCCTGGATCTGTTCATGAAGATGGCCGGAAGAGCTCAGACGTTTATGACGCGGTTCGGCCCGCCCCTCAAGTGATCCGCGCCGGCGCCGGATGGAGGACACCATGCCCTGGTTTCAGAAACAGATTTTGCTGAGCACGAGGAAGCGGGGCTTTCATCTCGTGACGTCCGAGATCGTCTCCCGGCTCCCCGAGCTCTCTTCCGTCCGCCGCGGGGTCCTTCATCTTTTTATTCAACACACCTCCGCGTCCCTGACAATCAACGAGAACGCCGATCCGTCCGTCCGGTCGGATCTTGAACGCCATTTCAATGAGCTTGCCCCTGAAGATGCCCCCTATTATACGCACGACGCCGAAGGGTCCGACGACATGCCGGCCCATATCAAGTCCTCGCTCCTGGGGAACAGTCTCACCATTCCCGTCACGGACGGGAGCCTGAACCTCGGGACCTGGCAGGGGATTTACCTCTGCGAGCACCGGAACAGGGGGGGGAGCAGGAACCTCATTGCAACCCTCTGGGGAGAGTGACGCGCACTCCCGTTTCCATTCACATTTTGATGCATGGAGAATATCATGAAAAGGCGGAAATGGCCCGTCGTTGCATCGTTCCTCCTCATTCTCGTCCTCCTCGCGATGAACCTGTACGTCTTCTTCACGCGCGAGTGGGAGTCGTCGTATTACCCGGCGTCGTATGCCACGCTCTACTATCCGCTCGACGTCCCCACGATCAGGCGGTGGGACCTTCCTGACAGGAACAGGATCCGGCTGAGCCTGGCGTGGACCGGGGAGATAAAAGAGTGGACCGTCCTCACCGACGGCGGGAAGGAGCAGGCCGCGACCGGCATGACGCCGTCATTCCGGATTGACACGACATTCAGCGAGCTCCACACATACAGGCTCGTCCCCGTCCCGAAGGAGGCGTGCCTCCCCGTGGAGGTCTCGATCAGGTTCTATTCCCGCGAGTTCTACGGCTCGCTCGGGCTGGCCCGCCCCGACGTCTACGTCGTCCGTCCCACCGTACCGTGCGGCGACTTCGACCAGTATTCGGTGGCAGACTGGATCGATGATTACAGCTACGTCGGCAAAGAAGGGCTCGCGGAGGCGGACCGCATCGTGCATGAGGAAGCGGGGATCCACGAGACCGATCCGACATTCGTCAGGATGGAGAAACTCACGCGCTATCTGCGGCCGAAGCTGAGGTTCTGCGTTGGTGTCCCAAAGAACGACGAGCGCTGGGAGAACCCGTGGCTTCTGTACAACGAACTGGTGAAGGGGACCGGGAAGGGCTGGTGCACAGAACATGCGCAGGTCTGGGTCTTCTGGGCGAACAGGGCGGGGATCCCGACGAGGTTCGTCTTCAACGCGCGCACGCAGGACAATACGATCGGGTATTCAGGGCACGCATTCGCGGAATCGTACATCCGGGAGCAGGGGCGCTGGGCGTACGTGGACTTTTCGCAGAGCCAGTGCTACATCACAGACGGGGAAGGGCTTGTGCTCAACACCGCGGAGCTCTTTCAGCTCAACCAGCACAATGCGTTTGACAGCACATACGCGCGCCTGTATGTGGACTATCTCTGGGAGAAGCATCCCGGCATCCCCGGCTCAGATACCGTCGTGACGGTCCCCTTCCCGCTCTGTAATGACCCGGTCCGGAACGAGTTTCCCGTCAATTCCATACTCAAGTACAGGCGGCCGCCGAACGTCGAAGACGTGCGCGACATCTATACGGGGTTCCTGAAGGACCGGACGTTCCTTGTCGCCAATCTTGAACGCTACGTCTTCAAGCCCCAGCTCGCCTACTCGTTCTACCCGACGGAAGGGGGGCACACNNTACTTCATCCGGCGTCTCCTCTTCTATTCGCTCGTCGCGAGCGTGGCGCTCTGGATGATCGCGGCCCTGATCGGAAGGAAGAGGGGGTGAGACTCAGCACACCTGCACGAACTCCAGGGTCAGGAGGGAGGCAAGGTTCCGGAGCTTCGGGGCTATATGCCCCAGCCCGATTGCGCAATGGTGCGCGGGTCCCTCGCGGCTCCACCCGTCGATGAATTGCTTGACGGTCAGGGGGAACCGGTACCGGCTGTTCGTGTTCCCGATCTCGAGTATCGGTCCGCTGACGGATTCTCCTTCGGCAGCGAGGAGTTTCAGCGTTCCTCCGCCGGTCTGAACGACGGACAGCAGCGTGACTGGCCCGTGTCTGACGTTCATTTCGACTGAGAGCCCCTTCCCGGGTTTTCCGTGGTACACTCCGAGCGGCTTCAGCTTGGGCTTCCCTTCCGCGATCGCCAGGTGGCCCGGGCCGTCGTGACCGAGGAGTATCACCTGATCATTGAAATCCATTGCGTAGAACTCGCTGAAGGATCCCCCGGCTCCGAGCGCATCCATGATCTTCATGGCAATCGCGTTCTTGACTTCACATTCTCCGGCCACCGGCACGTGCCTTGCCGTCAGGAGTGAGTTCCCGGCGATCACGGATGTGATGATGTCCTCCTCCTCGCTTCCGGGCGTCCCTTCATAGTAGTAGGCGAGCGCACCGAGCCTCCTCCTCTCGACCAGCCGGTCCAGGGCGCATGCCGTTCGGGCGGCACGCGTGATCTCCTCCGGCGGGCAGTCTGCGGCGATCTGGAACTCCGTCGCGAACTCCTTCTTCTTCTTTTCCAGATCTTCGTTCGTCACCTGGCTGCGGAGCACGCTCAGTTCGCCGATCTCGAGATGCTCGATCTGCGTGCCGAACGAGACCGCGATCTGCGTCGGATCGGCATACACGTCGAGCATCCCGTTGTAGTAGTGCCCGAGTATCCCGAGCCGGGTGGAGGCGAGTGCCGCAGCAACCCGGGCGGCATCGACCCACCCGCGGATTTCCTCCCACGCTTCGGGGTCATCGAGAGTGCCGGTGATCTGACGGAAGGGGATGCCGGCGCGGTGGAACACGCTTGAGATCTCCGGGACCGCGCAGGCCTGGCAGAAGGCCAGCCACTCTCCGGTCATTTTCCCCCGGTCGCCGAGCGAGTTGAACCACCCGTAGTCGATCGCGTTGGCCGGCTGGAGGTTCAGCACGACGACGGGGAGGTTCTTCACGATGGGGAGGACGGTGGACGAGAGTGCGTACGTCGAGACATACAGGAACACGATACTCGCGTCGTGCCTCCGGAAAAGCGCGGCTGCATCGTGTGCCTTCTCCACGGTGTCAACCAGTCCCGCGGATATGACCTCCGCATCCCCGAGCTTCCTCCGGATCGTCTCGAGATTCCCCTCGAGCCTCTCACGGAGCCCCGGGAACTGGCCCCAGTAGGTCTCCAGGCCGATACCGAAGAGCCCTACGCGTACGGTGTCCGTTTCAGCAGTCATGATACCTCCGGCAATCGGGCGGAATAATAAATAAGGGAAGTGCCAAAATCAAACTTGTTTGACTATATTCAATCCGGATTCCACGAAGGGAACAGACGATGGTATCAAATCCTTTTCTCGGCGTCTTCTTTCACTGGCTCGGCGGACTTGCATCGGGAAGCTTCTACGTACCGTACCGTGGCGTGAAGAAATGGGCGTGGGAAGTCTACTGGCTCGTCGGNNAGCATCGCCTGGGCGTACTTCTGGGGTGCGATGTGGGGGCTCGGGGGACTCACGTTCGGGCTCACGATGCGCTACCTCGGTCTGTCGCTCGGCATGGGGGTGGCGCTCGGGTACTGTGCGGCGTTCGGAACGCTCATGCCCCCGATATTCCACGGAGAGTTCATGACGAAGGTCCTCGGTACGGGGTCCGGACAGGTGATCCTGTTCGGGGTCTTCGTCTGCCTGCTCGGTATCGCCATCGCAGGTCTCGCGGGTTGGTCGAAGGAAAAGGAGATGACCGATGAACAGAAGAAGGCCACGATCAAGGAGTTCAATTTCAGGAAGGGGATACTTGTCGCGACGTTCTCCGGTGTGATGAGCGCCTCGTTCGCCTACGGGCTGGACGCGGCGTCCCCGATCGCCGAGATCTCGGCCCGTCACGGCACGACGATGCTCT
>PMDK01000208.1:238-2707 GCA_003154425.1 Ignavibacteriota bacterium | reverse complement strand
AAGAACGCCGAGAGCCTCAAGGCGGGCATCAACGGGCTCTCCAGGGCGATGGACATGGAGATCAAACGGTGGGGCATGACGTCGTCGGAGAAACGCGCCATCCTCAGCAGGATCCGCGGCACGACCGACCTCGCGGAGCTGCGGGGGTGCGACATCATCATCGAGGCGGTCGACGAAAACCTCGAGCTCAAGCGGCAGCTCATCGAGGCCTTCTACTCGGTCGGGAAGGAGGACGCCGTGTTCATCTCCAACACCGCCACGCTCTCTCTGAGCAAGCTCTCGCAGTCAAGCAGGCGCGCCGACCGGATCATCGGCATGCATTTCCTCAATCCCGTGCCGCAGACTCCGCTCGTGGAAATCGTCCGCGGTATGAACACGTCCGACGAGACATTCCAGCTCGTGAAGGCCTTCGCACGGAGGATCGGCAAGACCCCTGTGGAAGTGTTCGAATACCCCGGATTCATCACGACGCGAACGATACTTCCGATGCTCAACGAGTCCATGCATGTCCTCATGGAGGGGATCGCCCGGGCCGAGGACATCGACATCGCCATGAAACTCGGGTACGGGATGCAGATGGGTCCCCTGGAGATGGCGGACACAATGGGACTGGACGAAGTCCTGATGTGGATGGAAACCATGTACCACGAACTCGGAGAATCGCGCTTCCGGCCGTGCCCCCTGCTTCGCCGCATGGTGAGGGAGAGAAAACTCGGGAAGAAGGTGGGGGAGGGTTTCTTCAAATATGACCAGGACGGCAAACGGCTATGAACATTCTCGTATTGAACTGCGGCAGCTCATCCGTCAAGTACCAGATGATCGAAGCCGGGGAGCGGAAGACGCTCACCCGGGGGAGCGTAGAACGGATCGGCATGAGCGGTGCCACGCTCAGCAATCTGCGCCACGACGGGGACGAGATCCGCATCGCGGGAGAGATCGTCGATCACACGCAGGCCATCGAATACATCCTTGCTGTTCTCCTGAGCAAAAATCACGGCGTCATCACCGACAAAGCGCAGATCCGCGCCGTCGGCCACCGCGTGGTGCACGGAGGAGAGACGTTTTCGGGCTCCGTCCTGATCACGGACGAAGTCATCAAGATCCTCCGCGACAATATCGAGCTCGCGCCTCTTCATAACCCCCATAACCTCCGGGGGATCTCGGCGTGCGACGTAAGCCTTCCGGGTGTCCCCCAGGTCGCCGTCTTCGACACCTCGTTCCACGTGAATATGCCGAAGAAAGCCTACCTGTACGGCCTCCCCTATTCGCTGTACACGCAATACAAGATCCGCAGGTACGGGTTNNGGTATGTCGCGGAGCGCGCCGCAACGATACTCTCCAGGGGACCGGAAACACTCAGGCTTGTCACCTGCCACCTGGGGAACGGCTGCAGCATGGCGGCGGTCGACCGGGGGACATCCGTGGACACGTCGATGGGGTTCACGCCGCTCGAGGGGCTCCTGATGGGCACGCGCTGCGGCGACATCGATTCCTCGGTCATACTCTTCGTGATGGGGAAGGAAGGGTTGACGCTTGGCGAGGCTACGACCCTCCTCAACAAGCACAGCGGGCTGCAGGGCATCTCGGGCATCTCGAGCGACATGCGTGAAATCGTCTCGGAGATGAAGAACGGGGACAAAAAGGCGACGTATGCGTTCGATGTGTTCACGTACCGGATCAGGAAGTACATCGGCGCCTACACCGCGGCGATGGGAGGGCTCGACGCTGTCGTGTTCACCGGAGGCATCGGCGAGAACAGCGCCGAAGTGCGCAGCGCCTGCTGCAGCGGAATGGAGTTCTTCGGGATATCAGTCGACGAGTCGCAGAACTCCTCGGCGGAGAAAGAGAAGCTCATCTCTCCCGCCGGAGCCCGGACGCCGGTCCTTGTGATCCCGACCAACGAGGAACTCGTGATCGCGATTGATACGATGCGGATCGTCAAAGAGAAGGGGCCCGTCCGCCCGCGCTGAAGCGGACCGCCCCGCTTGTCCCTTCCAGGAGCGCCGCGCGGAGTCCCTCGGCGCGCGAGCACCGGATCTCGATCTCCATGTGTACCTCCAGATCGTAGTGCGAGGAGGCGATGCGTCCCCCCTGAGCGGACACCGCGCGCATGACGGCACCGACACAGGCGTGGGGAAAAGAGACGGGAAGGATGTCGCAAATATACATCGCCAGACGCTCACCGGCGCCGAGCGCCAGTTCCGCCGCCTGCCGGTAGGCGCGGGCCAGTCCCGCGGCACCGAGTTTTGTCCCGCCGAAATACCTGGTAACCACTACCACGAGACCGGTCAGCTCCGCCCCGTCGATCGCGGCAAGTATCGGCTTCCCCGCAGTTCCCGGCGGCTCGCCGTCATCGTTCGCCCGGAACTGCATGCCGTCCCGGCCCAGGCGGTACGCGAAACAGTGGTGTGTGGCGTCGAAATACTCCTTCCTGACCTTCCTGACAACCTCATCACATTCTTCCTTCTC
>PMDK01000208.1:0-193 GCA_003154425.1 Ignavibacteriota bacterium | reverse complement strand
AAGTTCTCACGGAAGTACCGCACCATCACCCGCAGAAGTACCACAGGAGTACCATAGACATTTTGAGTCTCTTATGCAATTCGCTTGCGTGTCACAATCCGCTTCTGTATCTTCCTCCCCTGACAGAAACCAGGCACCATCATGAAGATCGGCATTGTCTGTTATCCAACGTACGGGGGGAGCGGCGTCATCG
>PMDK01000295.1:3353-39589 GCA_003154425.1 Ignavibacteriota bacterium | reverse complement strand
TCGTCAGGGCCATGACCGATTTGCATGTGTGGAGGCGGTTCTCAGCCTCGGGGAAGACGCGCGAACGGGGTCCGTCGATCACCGCATCGGCCACCTCAAAACCGCGGTCGGCGGGGAGACAGTGCATGTAGATCGCATCCTTGCCTGCAAGTCCCATCCGGCGCTCGTCGCATATCCAGCTCCTGTACTTCTTCGAGATCTCAAGGGCTTCCTGCGGATTGTGGAAGAGAGACTCGATCCCCCATGATTTCGGATAGACAATATCGGCGTCCCTGATGGCGTCGTCCATCGAGGTCACGACCTCGAATTTCGTCTTGTTCTTTTTTGCCATTTCCCGCGCATACTCCATCGGCCCCTTCATCAGAGCGTATTCCGGGGGGTGTGCGAGGGCGACGTCAACGCCGAACCGCGTCAGCAGCGTGATGAGACCCTGCGGCACGGACATCGGCTTCGCGTAGCTCGGCGCATACGCCCATGAGACCGCGATCTTCAGCCCGCGGAGGTTCTTCCCGAACTCCTCGCGGATCGTCATCAGGTCCGCCAGCGTCTGGAACGGGTGGTCGATGTCACACTGCATGTTCAGCACCGGAACGCTGGCGTGTTCTGCGACCGTGCGCATGTACGCGTTGCCTTCTCCGGGGAAGAGGTCGTGCCGGATCGCGATGGCATGGCCGTACCCGGAGAGTATTGTCCCCATATCGCGGGGGGATTCGCCGTGCGCGACCTGCGACGTTTCCGCGGAAATGAAATGTGCGTGAGCCCCGAGCTGCGTCGCCCCCGCCTCAAACGAGTTGCGCGTGCGGGTCGATTTGTCAAAGAAGAACAGAAAGATCGTTTTGTCGGGGAGATAGCGCGTCGCTTTCCCCTGTTTGAACGCCTTTTTCAGCTTCGCGGCGGTGTCCAGGGCGAGTTCGATCTCTTTGACGGTCCAGTCGCGGGTCTCGATGTAATCCCGGCCGCGTACGGTGTCCGGGAGCTTCTGCAATTTTCCGGGAGGCATGTGGGTATGTGATGTGTGGATGATACGCTCGAAATGATTCGATTCACGCGCGGTGACCCGAGCGAGTCACACTGACAGGTATACTCCCGGAAAGGCGGCGTACCAGGCGGACGCCTTGACGAGATGTTCGACCGGAATCTGCTCGGTGGCCATGTGCGCATAGACCTCGTTCCCCGGACCGAAACCGATGCAGGGAATTCCGTGCATCCCCATGACCGCGACGCCGTTCGTGCTGAACACCCACCGCCCCACCCGCGGCGTTGCGTCAAAGAGCCCTTCGTATGTCCTCACACCCGCCGAGAGCAGCGGGTGGGTCTCCGGCAGAAGCCAGGTCGGGTAGTACTTCTGTGTGGGATACGAGAGCCCGCGCCAGCTCGGCGTGTTGTAATTCAGCACGACGACCTCCGCGCCCGCCGTTTTGACGGAGGGGAGTTCACGGATCTCGCGGAGAGCGGACGTGAGCGTGTCGGTGACGGCCAGGCGCCTGTCCAGATGAATGGCGGAGGAGTCGGCAACCGCACAGAGGGAGGGCGACGTGGAACGTATCTCGGAGATCGTCACGGTCCCCTTCCCGAGGAACGGCTCCCCGGTCAGTCGTTCGTTGAGTTGTTCGATGTCGAGCACGATCGGGGCCATCCTGTACACCGCGTTGACGCCCCGCTCGGGAGCCGAGCCGTGGCAGGAGACTCCCTTCGTGCGGACCTCCAACTCCATCCTCCCGCGGTGGCCCCGGTAGATGCCGAGGTCCGTCGGCTCCGTGATCACGACCGCTTCGGGGCGGATTTTGTCTTCATTGATGATATACTGCCAGCACAGCCCGTCACAGTCCTCTTCCTGAACACTTCCGACAACGTACAGCGTATAGTCTCCGTCCAGACCGAGCTGCTTGATCAACTTGCCGCCGTGGACGATGGAGGCAAGCGCCCCCTTCATGTCGCAGGCACCGCGGCCGTAAATAATCCCGTCCCGTTCGGCGCCTTTAAACGGGTCAACGGTCCAGTTGTCGGCATTGCCGACATCGACCGTATCGACATGAGCGTCGAACGCGATGATATGCTTCCCATGACCGATCCGGCCGAGGATGTTTCCCATGGGGTCGACCGTGACCTCGTCGTATGAGCAGCGCTCCATCTCTTCCCGGATGCGGGAGACGACTTCCTCCTCACTGGAACTCACCGATTTGATGGCGATCAGGTCACGGAGAAACTTGACGACGGAGCGCTCGTTCTTCCGTGCGGCTGCAAGTATCGTGTCGGACATGCGTGATTCCTACGATGCGAGGGTGTTGAAGCTCTCGATCAGGCGGTCGAATTCGGGGACCTCGTCCTCGAACAGGGCGCGCCAGTATTCCGGGTCCCACTGGGCATTGAGCTCCTCCATCGTCTTCCCCTGCTGTTCCACCCAGGTGTAGTATTTCAGGTTGTGTATTGCTTTTCTCCCGTAATACGTCAGTTCCCTGAAAAAGTCCATCCCCTGGTGGTGGAGAGGTCCGGCAAGATCCCGTACCGCATCGGTCCCGGTGTACGCTCCCCGCTCCTGCGCCAGCTCCAGAAGGCGGGACGCGTACAGCCCGGAGGAGTCCGTGAAGACCGTGAAGACGACCTGCTCCGGCCCCAGCTCAAAATACCTTGCCGTCTTTATGGAAGCCAGAAGATTGCCGATCCCCGAGATCCCGAGCAGGGGGAGCATCCCCCGCACATCCGACGGAACGCCGAGCGAACCGATGTATTTCTGACCTTCACTCTCGTTGAAGAGGCGGAGGACCCTCATGCAGTCCTCGTCATCGACGGCCGCCACCGCATCCGTATTCATGACGTTGTGCACCCACGGGACGTGCTTGTCGCCTATCCCCTCGATCCGGTGAGCGCCGAAACCGTTCATGAGGAGCGTCGGGCACTGGAGAGCTTCGCTCGCGACGGTCCTGCAGGCCGGGAACCGCTTCTTCAGATAGTCGCCGGCGGCAATCGTGCCCGCGGAGCCTGTCGCCGAGATGAACGCCGCCGGCTGCCGTCCGGGGAGCCCGAGGTCTTCGAACACCTCTTCGATCGCCGGACCCGTGACATTGTAGTGAAATATCGGATTGCCGAATTCCTCGAACTGGTTGAATATGATGTTGAGGGGATCTTTCTTCAACTCCCAGCACTTGTCGTATATCTCCTTGACGTTCGATTCGCATCCGGGGGTGGCGATGACCTCCGCACCGATCTCCCGCAGCCAGTCAAACCGCTCGCGGGACATCTGCTCCGGGAGTATGGCGACCGGTGTGCACCCGAGGAGGGCACAGTCGAACGCTCCGCCGCGGCAGAAATTCCCCGTGGACGGCCAGACCGCCCTGTGCCGGCCGGGGTCAAATTCGCCGCTGACCAGACGCGGGACGAGGCAGCCGAACGCCGCCCCGACTTTGTGCGCCCCGGTGGGGAAGAATTTGCCTGTCAGACCGATGATCCGCGCCCTGACACCGGTGATCTCGCGGGGGATCTCGAAAGAATTGACTTTTCCGTATAACCCCGACGCGACGTCGTTCTTCCATGTGATGCGGAACAGGTTGATCGGGTTCAGATCCCAGAGACCCACTCCTTTCAGACGCGCGGAGACGGAGGCGGGGATAAGGGCGGGATCCCGGAGCTGCGCGAATGTCGGGATCCTGATTCCGCGTTCGCGGCAGCGAGCGGCGGTTCTCTTGATGACATCCGGCCTCATGCTGCCTATGATCTTCGATTTCATAACGTGTGTTCCCCGTATGGGTGTTCAGTCTACTCCCTCAAGCGCGATGCAAGCTTCAGGGCAGACATGAGGACAGAGACCGCAGCCGACGCACCGCTCCGGATCCACGACCGGGATCCGGCTCTCACGCCTGTCGATCGCGCCGTGCCCGCCGTCCCTGCAGGCAACATAGCAGACCTCACAACCGATGCAGCGCGATTCGTCGATCACGCTCCGCACGCGCCGCCTCGGAAGTTGGTCGTGGACGGCGATATGCGGAAGGGCCTTCCCGACGATGTCGAGGGGGGACGAGAAGCCCATGTCGTCCATGTAATTCGAGAGCCCGCTCCTGAGATCATCGATGACCCGGAAGCCGTGGTGCATGACAAGCGTGCAGAACTGGACGCAGCGGGCGCCCACGCTCATGAACTCCACGGCGTCGCGCCATGAGGACGCACCGCCGGTGCCGAGGATGGGAATGCTCACATTGCGGGCAATCTCCGCGATCGTCCGGAGCGTCAACGGCTTGATCGCCGGACCGGTGAGACCGCTGTACGTCGACCTCCCCCCGAGCGGAGGGTTGGGGACAAACGTGTAGACGTCAACCCCCATGAGTGCCTGTACCGAATTGGATGCGGTCAGCGCATCGGCGCCACTCTTCTGCACGGCCCTCGCCACATCCACGATGTCCGTGACATGGGGAGTGATCTTGATCGACACGGGGATGCGGCGCGCGGCCTCCTTCACCCAGCGCGCGGTCAATTCGGTCGCCGCCACGCTCTGTGCGAGCATTTTTCCCGGATCCTCGCCGATGTTCCCCTGCGGGCAGGAAAAACTGCATTCGATAAGGTCCGCCCCGGCATTCTCGAGCCGTTCCACAAGCGACTGCCAGTCTTCCTTCTTCCCCGCCATGATGCTGGCTGCGACGAACTTCCCCGGGAATTCCTTCTTGAGCGTCCGGACTGTGGATTCCACACGGTCGACGTGGTGCGCCGAAATGAGGTCGATGTTCCCCATGCCGAAGAGGAGCTTCCCGTCATGGTTGAACGCGGACATCATCGGATAGGCGAGGTCAACGCTCGTCCCCTCCACGGAGGTCGTTTTCAGGACAGCTCCCGCCCATCCCATGCTGAACGCGCGCCGGACCATGTCGATGTCATCGGTGGAGGGCCCGGCCGCGAGTATGAACGGGTTCTCGAGCTGAATCCCCAGAAGCCCGTACGAGAGGTCCCTCACCGGCCCGGTTTCAGAGCCCCTGTGCTGTTCGCTCGTCATCCCCTCCTCATGATGTACCCGTGCATAGCGTGCGCGGCCTCTTTTCCATCAGCCAGGGAACGGACCACGGTCCCCTCCCCGCTCGCCGAGTCTCCCCCGGCGAACACGCCCGGCATGGAGGTTTGAAATTGCCCGTCGACGCGAATGTACCCTTTTTTCGTGCGGGTGAGGCCGGTGAGCCAGCCGGCACGGACATCCTGGCCGATTGCGACGATGACCGAGTCGGCAGGAAGAAGAAAATCGGACCCGGGGACCTCCGCGGGGACGGGACGGCCCGAATCGTCACTGTCCGCACTGAGACGCATGCTCCGGCACCGCACCCCTTCGACACGCCCCGTCCCCAGAATTTCGAGCGGGACAGCGAGGAAACGGAATTCCACTCCCAGGCGACGCGCTTCCCCGAGTTCGGCCGACCACACAAGCATCTGCCGCTCTCCGCGCCGGTACAGGAGCGTGACCTCCGCAGCGCCGAGGCGCCTTGCGGTGGCTGCGGCATCAAGCGATACATTTCCCCCGCCGACCACAATCACCCGGGAACCGATCCTGAGCGTGTGAGGTCTCTTCTTCGCGGTCTCAAGGAAGGGGAGCACCGGGAAGACTGATTCCAGGTCCTCGCCGGGGATCCCCAGCGGGCGGTCACGTCCGAGCCCCAAGGCCACGAACACGGCGTCGTGACTTCCGGCAATGCTGCTGAATTCCAGTCCATCGAGCGTGCCGTCATGCGCGGTGAAGAACCTGCCGAGGATTCCCGTGTCGTGAAGGAGGTCCTCCTCCGGAAGCCGGAATGGAGGGATACTTTTCAGGGGGACGCCCCCGGGGGGCCCGTCATTGTAGAGATCCACCGTGTGACCCAGTTTCGCAAGCTCGAACGCACAGCCGAGACCCGCGGGACCGCCCCCGACCACCGCGACGTTCTTTCCCGTGCGGGAAGCCGTTTCGACGTGAAATTCACGCCTCCTTTCCGACCGGGTTGCAAAGAGATGAAGCTCTCTGATCCGGACGGGGGCGTCCTGTTTCGCCCGCGCGCAGGCCGGCTGGCAGTACACCTCGGACGGACATACCCTGCCGCACGTGTCCGCAAGGGCGTTCGCGCTTCGGACAAGCCACGCCGCCCCGCGCACGTTCCCGCTCCGTATCATCGCGATGAACCCGGGGATATCGATATGTACCGGGCAGGCGGAAGTGCACGGAGCGTCGAAACAGTACAGGCACCGTTCGGCCTCCACCAGAGACCGCCGGGAATCAAAGACGTCCGGCGCAGTCTTATCGGGCGGTGTTCTTCCTTCGCGCAGCATCCTCAATTGCCTCCACAATCTGCTGATACCCCGTGCAACGACAGAGATTCCCTGCGATCGCCTCGCGGATCTCCTTCGTCGACGGCTCCGAGGTATGGTCGAGCAGGTCCTTTGCGCTCATCAGCATACCCGGCGTGCAGAATCCGCACTGGACAGCGCCGTGGTCCAGGAACGCCTCCTGAAGGGGACGGAGAGTCCCGAGCGGCGCGAGCCCCTCGACGGTCACCACCTCCCGCCCGGCAACCTGCGGGGCGAGCACGAGACAGGAGTTCACGGCACGTCCGTCCAGCAACACGGTGCAGGCTCCGCATTCACCCACATCGCACCCCCGCTTCGTTCCCGTCAGGCCGATCTCTTCCCGGAGAAGGGTCAGAAGCGTCATGTTCGGGGGGACGTCGAGTTCCTGCGGCTTGCCGTTCAGCGTGAACGATAGTGCGACCGTCACGTTCATGAGGGATGTCCGTCGTTGTCTGTGAAGCACTTTTCCAGCGTGCGCCGGACGAGCGCTGCGATCACCGGTTCCTTGTATTCCGTCGACCACCGTCTCCCCGTTTCCTTGATTACGACCGCGGAGACAACCCTCCCGGCTTCAGCGAACAGCGTGGCCGAGGGAGCCTTCCCGATCAGGAGGTTCTCCGCCTCCATTGTCCTTTTCCAGACTGAATGGGCGGCCCCCGGGACGATCCGGGCATCCGTGATGAGGCCCGAATCGTCGACAGAGACGACCGCCGCAACGCTCAGACGCGAGATCGAGAGGGCGTTGCGCCTCGCGAGTTTCACAAACGAGGCTTTCGTCCCCGGGAGGAGCGCCGGGAACCGTACCTGCGTAAGTAGCTCCTCCCCCGTCGCAATCGTCGCGTAGGGCTTGTTGAAAAACCCGGAGAGATGGCATTCACGAGTCCCGTCGGCGGACGAGAGCGTCACGGTGGCGCCGAGGGCGATCAGGGGGGGAACCGTGTCGGCACATGGGGCGCCGTTCATGATGTTTCCCCCGATCGTGCCCCGGTTGCGGATCTGCGGCGAGCCGATCGTCGAGGCGGCGGAGGCGAGGATCGCCGCACCCGACCGTATGACGCCGGAGCGCATCAACTCCCCGTGTGTCGCGAGCGGTCCAAGGAGAATGTCGGGCCCTTCGAGAGAGATCCTGCGGAGCGACTCGATCCTGGAGATATCGACGACCACCGCGGGCATCCTGACCCCGGGACGGCGCCATTCCAGAAGGAGATCGGTCCCCCCTGCCAGGACGCGGGCAGTGCCGCCGTTTTCGTGAAGGGCGGCGACGGCCTCCTTGACAGACCCGGGGGCGATATAGGTGAAAGGCTTCATCGTTCCGCAGGGCGGATTTTGCATGAAAGATCGGGGAGCGACTGCTCGGTCTCCTTCAGGGCGGAACCCCGGGGACCGGGACGTCGCAGCGCGTGGCCGAGACGGACGCGCTCCAGGTCCGCCGGAAGCTCGGTGATCCGTTTTCCCGTCGCATTGAATATGGCGTTCACGATCGCCGGTGCCGCGATTTCATTCGCCGGTTCGCCCACGGATTTCGCGCCGAACGGGCCGGCGGGGTCCTCGTTCTCGACAATGACAGTCTTCACGGGGGGAACATCCATCGATGTGGGTATCAGGTACTCGTCGAAATTGTGCTGGGCCGGGATCCCCTCCTCGAGTACGAATTCCTCCAGGAGACCGTAGCCCAGTCCCATCGCCACTCCGCCGATCATCTGTCCCCGCACCGCATCACGGTTGATCGCCCTGCCGACGTCGTGGACTGAAACAAAGTCTTCGACGTCGACCTTTCCGGTCTCAGTATCCACGACCACCTCGGCCGCATTGGCGCCGTAGACGAACGTGAAATACGCGTCACCCTGGCCTGTCGCCTCGTCCCAGGTGGTCTTCGGAGAGCGGTGCCACCCGATCCCGTGCATCGGCCGCCCCTTCTCGAAACATTCAGCCGCGACCTCTGCAAACGATGCGAGACGGCTCCTGTCAGCCGTTCTGACGACATACCCTTCCGCCATTTCGAGGTCCCGCGGAGAAATCCCCGACATCTCCCCCGCAACCCCGAGGAGCGTCGCCCGGACGACCTCCGCAGCATTCTTTGCGGCGGCGCCCCCGGTGATCGTCCCGCGCGAAGCAACGGTCGGGCCGGAATCCGCGACGCGGCTCGTGTCAGTGTTCAGGAACCGGACTCTGCCGAGCGGAATCCCGAACACACCGGCGACGATCTGCGACATCTGCGTCCCGGCCCCCTGCCCCATGTCTGTAATGCCGGAGGAAACAATGACGCTCCCGTCGGTCTGCACCGACACGGCGGCTTCCGCCGCATCGGCCCCTTCGGCACCGAGCGAAACCCCCCGATAACTGCAGGCGAGCCCGACACCCCTCCTGTGCGTCCCTTCCGTTGCCGCCCGGTACCTCTTCCACTTTTCCTCGAACCCGATCTCCCCCGCGGCTTTTTCCAGGACCTCCTGCAGGCTGACCACATGATCGAGCTTCTGCCCCGTCGCCGTCACCGACCCGCGACGGAAACAGTTCCTGATGCGGATCTCGAGGGGATTCATCCCCGCCCGCTCGGCCAGCTCGTCCATCATCGATTCAATCGCGAAGTTCACCTGGGGAGAACCGAACCCTCTCATCGCACCGGTGTAATTGTTGTTCGTGTAGACGGCGTACACATCCGTCCTGACGTTTTCGCAGGCGTACGGCCCCGTCGCCTGGACGACGGACCGCCAGGTGACGAACGGGCTCATCGAGGCGTACGCTCCCCCGTCCGCGATGCACCGGATCTCCATGGCGGTAATCGTGCCGTCGTTTTTCGCCCCCCAGCGGTAATACATCGCGTAGGGATGGCGCTTGTAGCTCTCCAGCATCGACTCTTCGCGTGTGTTCACCATCTTGACGGGACGCCCCGTAGCGCGCGCCAGAAGCGCGGCCCGGCAGCACATCGACGTCATCACCTCGTCCTTCCCGCCGAAAGAACCGCCCAGCGTGGCCTGTATGAGCTGCACCTGGTTCAGGTCCAGGTTGAGCGCGGCGGCGACGGAACGACGGCTGGAGAAGAGGTTCTGTATCGAGCCGACGATCTTCACCCCGCCATGCTCTGCCGGTTCCGCAAGAACCGCCTCCGTTTCGATTGCGCAGTGCTCGATGAACTGCGTCCTGAACCTCCTCTGGATCACAAAGTCGGATTCGGCAAAACCCTTCTCGATGTCCCCCTTCCGGACCTTGTGATGGACGAAGACGTTTCCCTCCGGATGGATCCGGGGAGCGCCCTCCCACATGGCGGCTTCCGGGTCGGAGACGACCGGGAGCGCCTCGTAGACCACGTCGATCAGGCGGAGGGCTTCCTCCGCGATCTCCGCGGAGCGGGCGGCCACGAGGGCAACGCCGTCTCCCAGATACCGGACCTTTTCGCCGGCAAGTATCTCCTGGTTCTTCACCACGACGCCGAATTTCCGGCTCCCCGGTATGTCCCCCGCGGTGAGAACCGCTTCCACGCCGCGGAGTTTCGCCGCGTTCCCGGTATTGATCGACACGATGCGCGCGTGCGGGTGCTTCGAGCGGAGAACCTTCCCGTACAGCTGGTGGGGGAGAGAATAGTCGGCGGCGAATTTCGCCGTGCCCGTGACCTTCCCCCAGGCGTCGACCCGTCGCTCGGGACTCCCTATGATCGTCTGTTTGTCCGGGTCCATTGTCCGTTCAGTCCAGTTCTTTCCAGAGCCGCCCGGCCACATCCTGCGCCCGGCGCATGAGGGCCTCTTCATCGATCACCGGATGCATCCGGTTCCAGAGCACCCATTTCCCGCCGATCATCACCGATTCCACGGAAGAGGAACCGAATCCGAAAAGGAAATGCCCGGCAGCATTTGCTTCGTTCACGGGGGTCGGCGGTCTGTAGTCGAGGACCGTGAAGTCGGCAACGGCCCCCCCGGAGAATGTGCCAAACGGCGTCCCGAACATCGAGGCGGCAAGTCTCCAGCCCCCCGCAACCATCTCCGGGATCCTCCCCCCGGCGGCAGCGGGATCCTCCTGTGCGCGGAAGAATCCCGAACGGGCCTCCTCAAACATATCCGCGGGGAACCCGTCCGAACCCAGCGCACTCCGCCCGGGAAAAAGCTGCACCGGAGCGTGCCCCACACCGTTGTTCATGTTCGACCTGGGGTTGTGGACGAGCCACGTTCCTCCCGTTGCGAGCGCGCGGAACTCCGCCGGCCGGAGATGGACACAATGCGCGAAGACAGATCCCTCGCGGACGATCCCCGCATTCTCCAGGCGGCGGAGGAGACCGCCGCCGGACCGCCTGCGCGCATCCCGGACGTCGCACGCATCCTCGGCGACATGCATGTGCACGCCTGTCCGGTATGCGGAGGCGAGCTCGCCGCACGCCTCGAGCGACGCTTTGCCGAGCGTGAACGACGCGTGGGCCCCGACCAGGCCCCGGAACCGGCCGTCCCCTTCCGTCGCGGCGAGGAACCTCCGGTTCTCCTCCAGAGCGGCATCCCGCTCCTTTTTCCCCCCCCGGTCGGTCACTTCGTAGCAGAGGACCCCGCGAAGTCCCACCTCCGCGACCGCTTCCCTGATAATGTCGAGCGAACCCGCGATTGCGTTCGGCGAAGAGTGGTGGTCAACAAGGAGCGTCGTCCCGCATTTAAGCGATTCGAGTGCTCCTGCCAGCGCACTGTAATACACGGACTCCTCGTCAAGGGCCCGGTCGAGCTTCCACCAGAGGCGGCGGAGGAGCTGGAGGAAAGTCTTCGGCTTCCGCTTCGGCGGGTTCATCCCGCGGACGAGGCTTGAATACAGGTGCGTGTGTGCACAGACCATTCCGGGGATGACGACTTTTCCCCCCAGATCGACCGTCTCCTCCCCTGCGCCCGCCTGAAGCGAGGCGCCCCTCTCCGCAACGCTCCCTCCGTCGATCCGGATGTCTCCCTTCCCCGCGGAGGGGGGATCAAGTGTCACCAGGAAACAATTTTTCAGGAGTGTCCTCACGGGATTGCGTCTCCCCTTTGGGCAAGGGCTTTTTCGAGAGAGGAAATTTCCGGGGCAATGCTGATCGGCTCCCCCGCCGCCCTGCGGGCGGAATCGATGTCCTTCAGCCCGTTCCCCGTGATCACGACAAGCACCGATTCGTCGCTGCCGATGACGCCGGAAATTATCGCCCTTCGTAACCCCGCAACGCCGGCCACACCCGCCGGCTCGCCGAAAACTCCCCCCAGCCGGGCGGTGATCCTGATGGCATCGAGTATCTCCCCGTCCGGGACAGCGATCATGGATCCGCCTGATTTCTTTATGCCGGCCAGTGCACGCCGCCAGTTCCGGGGGGTGCCGACCGCAATGCTGTCGGCGATCGTCTCCGCGGAGGTGGGGACAAGATCAGACCCGGACTCAAAAGCGTTGACGATCGGGCGGGCACATTCAGCCTGTACTCCGAGAAGGCGGGGGAGCCGCGGGATGAACCCGAGGTGGAGCATTTCATCCAGTCCCTTCCCGATACCGCCGATCGTGCACCCGTCCCCCACCGAGACGACCACCCAGTCGGGGACTGAAGAGCCGAATTGCTCTGCGATCTCGAGTCCGGCTGTCTTCTTTCCCTCCACACAGAAGGGGTTGGTGCCGCTGTTCCTGTTGTACCAGCCGAATTTCCCGCACGCCGAACGGCAAAGATCGAACGCCTGTTCGTACGTCCCCCGGACTTTCACCACTGCCGCGCCGAAGACGAGAAGCTGCGTGACCTTCGGCTCCGGGGCGCGCTCCGGGAGGAATATGACGCTTCTGATGCCGACGGAGGCGGAGAGTCCGGCGAGAGAAGAGGCGGCGTTCCCCGTCGATGCGCAGGCGACGGTGCGGGCACCGAACTCCAGGGCCTTCATCACGGCGACGGAACTCGCACGGTCCTTGAACGAGCTGGTGGGGTTTCTCCCGTCATCTTTCAGAAACAGCCGCCCCGCGCCCAGTTCTTTCGCCAGCCGGGGAACCTCATAGACGGGAGTCCAACCGATGTGCAATCGGGGCTTCGCCGAGGCGGGTGAGACCGGGAGGAGCTCCGCATAGCGCCAGTGATCCCGGCTGCGGCCCTCGAGCGACTCGCGGGTCATGGTCCTGGCAACGCAGTCGTAGTCATACCGGACGTCGAGAATCCCTTCCGGGCCGCACGCGGGACAGGTCTGGACGTTTCCGTAAGGGACGTGTCTGCCGCAAAGGAGGCAGACGAGGTCCGTGGTGCAGCCGGAGGCCGGGGCGCTCATGCGTGTGCCTCCCGGGACATTGTCCTCAATCGCGCAACCGAGAGGGCGATCACTTCATTCGTCGCCGGGATCTGAAAATCCGGCTCGATCCCGTGTCCCCCGACCGCAGAGACCGCATCCTTGAGCGCCAGCCATGCCGAGAGCGCGAGCATGAAGGGAGGCTCGGCGACCGCCTTGCTCCCGTACACGGCGTTCGGGTTAGGATGTCCTTCGAGCAGCGCGACGCGGAAATCGGCCGGAATGTCCCCCACCGCCGGGATCTTGTACGTGTCCGGCGAGTGGGTCAGGAGGTTCCCCTTCCCGTCCCAGAGGATTTCCTCCGTCGTGCACCAGCCGAGCCCCTGCACATATCCCCCCTCGATCTGACCGATATCGATTGCCTTGTTGAGCGAATCGCCGGCGTCATACAGTATGTCGGTCCGCAGCACCGTGTGAGAGCCCGTAAGCGTATCAAGTTCGACTTCTGTCACCCCCATGCCGAACGCGTAGTAGTTGAACGGACGCCCCCACCCTCTTTCCTTATCCCATCCGATCCGGGGGACGGAGTAAAAACCGGTCGCGCTGAGGCTCACCTGACGCAGGATCATCAGGTCCATCGCATCGGTGAACGAAATCCGGCGTGAAGCGTGCCGCCGGTCGAATACGGCACCGTCTGCGAATTCGATATCCCCGGCGGCTGTCAACCGATCAGAGACTGAAGAGAGGGGATCGGGCGCCGCCGATCCCGCATTGAAGTACCCGGCAAGTGAGGATGCGATGCGGGATTTGAGTGTCCCGATCGCGTCCCGGACCGCCATGCCGTTGAGATCCGTCCCCGACGACGCAGCCGTGGCCGAGGTGTTCGGCACGTTCGACGTGTTCGTCGCGCTGACACGGACCGCATCGATCCCCACGCCAAATTCCCTTGCGGCGATCTGGCGGATCTTCGTGTGGAGTCCCTGCCCCATCTCGGTCCCGCCGTGGTTGACGAGTATGCTGCCGTCGCTGTAAATGTGCACAAGGGCGCCGGCCTTGTTCAGGAACGTCGTCGTGAACGAGATGCCGAATTTCACGGGGGTGAGAGCGAGCCCGCGCTTCACGAACTCATGTTCCGCGTTGAACGCATCAATCTCTTTCCGCCTTGCCGCGTACTGCGACGACTCGAGAAGCCCGTCGTAGAGTATGTGAAGGCGGTTGTTTTCAACGGTCTGGCCGTAGTGCGTGACGTTCCGGTCAACTGTGCCGTAGAGATTGCGCCGCCGTACCTCCGCGGCGTCGATCCGGAGGTCGCGGGCGATCCTGTCGATGATTGTCTCCATTGCGGCCATCGACTGGGGAGCGCCGAAACCCCGCATGGCGGTGTTGGAGGGGAGATTCGTCTTCCAGACCCTCGCCACGACGCTCATGTGCGGAACGTAGTACGCACTGTCTGCATGGAGCATCGCACGCTCCATGATGGCAAACGACAGGTCGGAGGCAATCCCCCCGTCGCTGTTGAGCTCGAATTTCACCGCTTGCAGCAGTCCGCCGTCATCGTATCCCGCTTCGTAGCGGACCAGGTACCTGTGGCGCTTCCCCGTGATTATCATGTCATCGTCACGGAAGAGGCGGATCTTCACAGGACGCCCCGCGGCGCGGCACAGGAGTGCCGCCCAGGCGGCGACGTGGTTCGCCTGAGTTTCCTTCCCGCCGAACGCTCCGCCGAGACGCCGGACCTCCACGACGACGTCGTGCCTGCGGAGACCGAGGACTTCCGCAATGATCGCCTGCGTCTCCGAAGGATGCTGCGTCGAGCTGAACGCGGTGATCGAGCGCCCCTCGCCCGGCACGCAGAGGCAGGCCTGGGACTCCAGGTACCAGTGCTCCTGTGCGCCCGTACGGAGCTCACCCCGCATCAGGTGCGGAGCGGAGCGGAGAGCCGTCTCGGGGTCCCCCCGCCGCATCGTCCGCTCGGGACCGAGGAGGCTGTTCCTGGCGATCGCCGTTTCGATGTCAAGAACCGGCTCGAGCGGCTCGTATTCGACGGCGAGGAGACTCTCCGCGCGCCGTGCCGTTTCATCGTCCTCGGCCGCGATGAGGACAACCGCCTGCCCGACACACCGGACCTCTCCCGCGGCGAGGCAGACCTCATCGGGGATCACCGGCCCCATCTGGTTCTCCCCGGGGATCTCAAGGTGAGAGATCACGGCGTGTACGCCGGGGAGCGCCCTCGCCGCGTCGAGGTCGATCCGCCCAATACGCGCACGGGCGTGAGGGCTGTAGTGGACCCGGCCCACGAGAAGGCCCGCCGGCGGGGCGATGTCGTCGATGTAGACCGCTTCCCCCGTGACGTGGAGTTCGGCGCTTTCGTGTTGGAGCCTTTCTCTTTTTTCCCCTGCGCCCATCTGTCAGCCCTTCGAATCGAGCCAGAACTTGAGGAGCAGGTTTTTCGCCGCAAGCATTCGGAACTCCGCGGACCCACGGACGTCCGAGATGGGACTGAAGTCCTGACCCAGGTACTCCCCCGCCGCTTCAACCCGTTCGCGCGTCCAGGGCTTCCCGATCAGAAATCGTTCGGTCTTCTCCGCCCTCTTCGTCCGCTCGGCCATCCCTCCGTAGGCAAGCTTCAGAGAATCCACCACTCCCCCCGGGGTCACACTAAGGCGGAACCCGGCACTCAGGGTCGCGATATCAAGATCACGCCTTTTCGACACCTTGTACGAACGGACGAACGCGCCGTCCGGCGGTGGAATGCGGAGAGCAAGGATCACCTCCTCCGGCTCCCGGAGCGTTGTCCTGTACCCTGTGAAAAAACCGTCAAGGGGGACTTCCCTGGTCCCGCGGAAACTTTGCAGAATGACGGTCGCATTGTACGCGACGAGCACCGGGGACGTATCGCCAATCGGGGACGCTGTGCCGAGGTTACCGCCAAGCGTCGCAAGGTTCCGGATCTGACNNCGGCGCCGAGGTCGATGACCGTCCCCAGGATCTCGTGCTTCTTCGTGACCCGGAGCGCCACGTCTGTCCCGCCGGCAATCACAGTGGCCCCGGGAAACTTCCTGAGCGCGCTGCATGCCTCATCCATCGAGTCCGGGCGGAAGTACATTTGCCCCGGCGTGCGTATCTCAATGCTGCCGCGCGGAAACGACGCGAGCGCTGAAAGGACGGTCTCCTCCATGGCGCTGAAGTGGTCGAGCGGACCACGCTCACACGCATACTGCGCGGCGTCCACGATGGGACGATATCCCGTGCAGCGGCAGAGGTTCCCCGTGAGCGCGTCCTCGATCTCACGCCGGGACGGTGCGGAGGATCCTTTAAACAGGACGAACATCGACATGACGAACCCGGGGGTACAGAAGCCGCACTGGCTCCCGTGGTGCTCCACCATCGCTTCCTGCACGGGATGGAGGGAACCAGACCGGAGATTCTCGACGGTGATGAGCTGCTTGCCGTCGATCATGGGGAGGAAAACGAGGCAGGAATCGACCGCACGGTACCGGAGAGCGCCGTCCCCGGAGGGTTCGGCGATCGCGACGGTGCAGGCACCGCAATCCCCCTCCGCACAACCTTCCTTCACACCCCTGTGTTGAGGGAGTGATCGAAGGTAGTCCAGGAGCGTCGTGGTGGGACGGACCGACTTCTCGCGGGAGAAATCGATCTCCACCGGGTTTCCGTCCATCAGGAATGTGATCGTGTTCCGCATGTCTCAATGTGAAGGGGGGGAGGATGGGCACAACGCCCCCGGCGTAAACAAGGGAGCCCCATCCGTTTGTCTGATGGGGCCCCAGAATCTCAAATAGCGGATCGGCTGCCTTGTCATTGTACTAAATCGCGCCGCAGGATTCAACAGTTCAGCCGTTCCGTTGCATACCTCCCTGCACTTTGATGTGTTTTGCACTCACTTCCCCCCCATTCGCTGATACATGATTGGCCGGTTTTCTCCCATTATAAGGTAATTCAGCACATCTTAAAGAGATTCAACTTGAATCCGCATCCCGGGTGATTCTGCTCCCTCCCCCCGGCGTCTGAATTCATTCCACTGTCGACGCTGTCTCAACCACAATCATCCATTTCCCTTTCGAGCTTCTCCGCCAGACACGCGCGTAATACCCGGAGGGACCCTTCGCATTCTTGTTCCCCCGGTACGCCCCGTACGTGTAGCCCATATCCCCCGCCCGCGATACACCCGCGTACACCGGCTCGAGCGATCGAAGCGCCGTTCCCTTTACGAGGTATGCGAGTATGGCCTCCTTACCCGAGAGAGGGACCAATCCCTCCCTCAGCGCGCGGGCCTGAGGATCCAGGACAGCCTGATAGGCCGTACGAACACCTCCGGCGGCCACACTCCTTGAGAATGCCTTTTCACATCCGAGCAGTTCGCGGGCGGCGGCTTTTCCTCCAGCGGCTTTCCCTTTCGGTCGAGGCGCCTCGCGGGCCGGAGCCGAGAGTTGCTGGCCGAAATACTGTTCGACGACCTTCGTTGAAGTTGTTCCCGCATCAACCGCCACCTTCCAACTCCCATCCTTTTGCTTCTTCCAGATGGAGAAATAGAAGCCGTACCAGACCGGAGCGTCCTGTTTCGCACTGTCCTTGAGCGACGCGGGGCCCATCGTGTATCCCAGGTCGCCGGAGGAGGAAACATCCGCCACAATGGGCTCCCAGTACAGCGTCCGGGCGAGAGGATTTATTGGAGGAGGGGTTTTCGACGCGGATTCTTTGTAGATGTGGGGCTTCGGAGAAAGAGAGATCCCGTCGTCCGCGAAGTACTTCATGAAGGATGCGCGTATCCCCTCCCTCATGCTTGTCGCAGCGAACTCCCGCTCCGTGTTCACGAGCGATGAGAGTGGAGAAGACGTGCCACTTTGTTGCGCGGCGCCGGCATGGAACAGGACGGCGAGAAGGACGGCGGTGAACAGCGGGGTTGTCATTGGCATTTTCCTCCGGCAGGGGGCGAATTGTCCGGGAAATCGACGCTGTTGCTTCAGCGCTATCCGGCTTTGATCTGCTCTATGTGATGCTTCAGGTGTCGCAGGTAGTCATTCATCCACCACTCCAGCGGCAGGGGCTCCTTATCGCCGATAGAGCACGGCGTCTGGAGCTTCCCGGCCGGCACAGACTCGATGACAGCAGCGACATGACGGTTCAGAGCCACCCAAAGGTCTATCAACTCCACCCAGGGCCGTTCCCGGTACCGATGAAAGGAAACCCAGGCTTGCTGATCGTATCCGGGCCCAACGAAGCTGCTCGCGAAAGGCGCACGGACGAACCGCTGATGATTGTTGGCCGCCGAATCGATCAGATGGCCGAGGATCTCCTTTCTGATCCACTTGCCGGCACCCCGGTTGCCGGTGACTTCGACTTCGCCCCAGGTCCTGAAAAGCACCGATGCGCGTTCAACTTCCGCTCGCACGGCATTGGCCAGATCGTTCATGCTTTCGCTCCTTTCCAATGGACGGATATCGCGTCGAGCCCGGATCAAATATAGTATTTTGACCGTTGCGATGCCCGGCATTGGTGACAGGCCGGAGGGGCAGGCATTCGCGGCGTGTGGCATTTTTCTGACCCTTTTTGCATATTCAAGCATTACACTAAGAGCAACGGATCATTTTTGGGGGACCAGAGGGATGCCGATATACGATTATAAATGCGAGGATTGCGGCGCGACGTACGACGTTTTTCACAAAGTGCGTGAAATCAAGGAAGACATCGTCTGTCCGGAGTGCAGCTCGACACAACACGTTCGGCTGATATCCGCGGCAAGCGTCGGCGTCAAGGGGAGTTCAAAAGCGGAATCGCTCCCCCCCTGCGGCGATGCTTCCTGCTGCGGCGGAGTTTGCGGGCTGAATTAAGGGACTGTGTACTGACCGGAGCCTGACATGCAGTACGGATTTACGCGTACGGTCAACATGCCGTACGAGGCCGCGGTACAGCGTGTGACAGAAGAACTCAAGAACCAGGGCTTCGGCGTACTCACGACGATAGACGTGAAAGAGACGCTGAAGCAGAAGCTCAACATCGAGTTCACGAAGTACGTGATACTCGGGGCATGCAACCCGCCCCTTGCACACAGGGCGCTTGAAGTTGAGTTGAACATCGGGCTGCTCCTCCCCTGCAACGTCATCGTATATGAGAAAGCGGGCANNGTCGTCGGAGCATTCGACCCGATGATGATGGTCCCCCTGGTCGGCAAAGCAGAGCTGGGAGCCATCGCTGCGGATGTAAAGCAAAGGCTGGAGGCGGTTCTCGCCAATATCTGATTCCCCCCGATTTGCACCACACCCGCCAAGAGCAGCCCAAAAGAGCAAACGAAGTCTCGTGTCCTGTGCGGCTTGTTCAGATCGCCGGGAGTCCGGCGATGAGCAGGTAACTGTACTTCCCGGCATTTCCCGCATGGGTGACCGGCCATCCATGCCGCGATAGAACCTGCCTCAGGTTCTCCCGGGAGACTCTGTGGGCGGCAGGCGGACCGGGAGGGGGAACCACGTCAGCCCGCCAATCCAGGATGGCAAGACGACCCCCCGGCCGGAGAAGGCGCTTCACCTCGAGGAGGACCCCGGCCTCATCATCGAGCTCGTGCCAGAGATTGGACATGAACACGAGATCACAGCTGTTGCCGGAAAGCGTCGTGCGTCTGGCCTCCCCTTCCACGAGGACGACATTCTGCGGAGCTCCGGACCCGGAGAGCTTCTCGCGCAGCATCTCAAGCATCTCTTTTTGAAAATCCACCGCAAGAATCCTCCCCCGTGAGCCGACGGCCGTGGCAAAAGGGAGCGCGAAATAACCGGTCCCGGTGCCGACATCGGCAATCGTCATCCCTGAGACCGGGCCGATCCTGGCCAGTACTTCTTCCGGAGGAAGCCACTTGAGCCGCTCGGGATCCTCGAGCCTGTGTGCATCGCGGGGGTGGAATGTTCGTTCGTTCATGACCTATGTAACAACGGAGCGGTTGAAACGGTTCGGCGGGAAGATTGACTTTTTCATTAGTTGGACATTCTTCGTAAGGGTTGGAAAGGCGATGCGTGGCGCCCGGGGGCGGTGTGCGCCTGACATCGGCCCGGACCCCCGGAAGGCCGATAATGTATCGCCGGTTCTCAACACCCTCCCTGGATCTTCTTCTCTTTCTTGATTTCCTTCGAGCCTCCCTGTTTGCCTTTCTCAATAGCCTCAAGGATCTCCGTTCGTGCGCTCTGTCGGAATCGGATGACATCTTTGTCCCATCGGGTACTTGTCGGGATGACAGCAGGAGGATTGAGTATCGTCGCACTGAACCCGTCCAATCCCCCCTGAAGGATGGCAAGGTTCTCATACCCAAGCTCCTGCAGGAGCAGAAGCGCGGCATGTTCCTGAGTCTCGCTCTCCGCCAGAATTACCTTCTTTACGTGCCGCCGTGAGAACATGGTGACCCAGTCTTTGCCGAAAAAATCGACGACCGGAATGTTCGTGGAGCCGGGAAGTGAAAACCTGTTGTATGCGACCGGTGGTCTTATATCGATCAGCTGGATCCTCGGCTCATGATCGACGATCCTGAATGCAAGTTCATCGACGCTCATCAACTTCGCGGGATGCGCGCTGAGATATGCGGGGTCTGAGACTTTATCAATGAGATGCACCTTGCGGTCCGGCAGAAAGAGGAGGATGATCCCGAGCGCGACAACACCCAGCGCCGCGATCATGTGTTTGCGGGCCGTAAACCCGAGCGAGGGGGCGGACTTCCTGTTCACCCGTTTTTCGATCATCGTCGTGAGAGAAAAAGCGCCGACTGCAACAGCGATGAGAAGGAACGCGAACATTCCCTGCGATATCCCGAGCGAATCGAAGACTTTGATCGGGCCGAGCGAAGTGGATTCGTAGAAGCCTCTGCAGACCGGATACGCTTCTCCAAAGGTCAGGACACCCAGCAACCCCCCTCCCACGAAGAACATAGCATCAATTTTGCCGATTGCGGCGGCGCACACACTGGTGCCGGGACAATATCCCCCGAGGACGAACCCGACGCCCATGATAGCGCCCCCCACGATTGCCGGCATGAGCCACGTGGGATTCACGAATATCGCCCCCGTATCGAGGAACCCAAAATAGCCGAGGAGAAGTACGCCGCTCATGGCTGTCACTGCCGCCGTAAAGAACACCCTGAGCACAGTGAAATCATAGCCGTAGAAGACGCCGGCTAAACGGCGTGAGGAGGAAAACCCGGCCTGCTCAAGAGCGACGCCGAAGCCGATCCCCAGCACGAGGGCAACCACAAGATTCAGCTGGTCTGAAATCAATTCAGGTACGAACGGTCCCATGTCAGCAACTCCATTGTTCCCCTATAACCACAATTTCCGCGCAACGTAGGCGACGGCATAGCCAGTCCCGAATATCGCCAGCATGGTCACGAACCCGGCAGTCGAGAGGACCGCCATACCGCTGAGCGCGGCGCCGCTCGTACATCCACGGGCAAACTGGGCGCCTATGCCGAACAGGGCTCCTCCCACGGCCGCGAAGGCCCAGCGAAGCCTGATTCCGACCCTTGGCCCCGCTTCCGTGACGATTTTCAGCCGATCGGAGACGAGACCGGAGAGAAAAGCTCCAATGACGACACCCGCCACCTCAAACACGAGCCACGATTTGAGCGGAGCGTCCTTTCCAGGGCCGACATACATGCTGTAAAACGGGGAGTTCTCTGCATGTGACGGTACGACGCCATCAACGGTTGCGACAACGATGTTCTTTATTGCTCCACTTGCTCCCAGACCTCGCCCGGTGATGAATATCGTCGCCAACAATACCATGCCGAGGAAGAACCCGGCAAGATATGGATTCATGTATTTCGTGTTCATATTCGTGCCCTATTTTGAAAGAGCGGGTTCATGAGATACACGGGGAGCCTTATTATCGTCGGGGTCCCCTTCAAGCTCTTCATACCCCGTGATCATGGCTCTCAGATTTGAAGTGACTGTGCGCCCGGTAGTGACGAGGTAGATGTGTGCGATGAAGAACGTGACAAGAAGGAAAGCTCCAATAGTATGGAGGACTGCAATAACCTCAAGACTGCCGATGTTCAGGCTGAGAACCTGGTTTCTCTGCGGGTAGCGATAGAACATGTACAGGAGCCCTGAGACGACCATGATCGGAATCACGAGCACCTTCAATCCCGCGTAGACCAGCTTCTGGAGGGGGTTCAACTTGCTCAGGACGGTTTTCCTTGTAGGATGCGGTGCGTTGCGAAAGATCCCGAAGACGTAGTACTGCGCCTGGGCTTTCAAGTTCTTCCACGTCGGCACGTATTGCCTCCACTCGCCGGTGGTGAGGTGCCAGAATACCGCAAACACAATGAGAACGAGAAAACTGACGGCGGCGACATTGTGATACGTCACGGCCTGTTCAAAGCCGAAGAACCGTATCGACCCATGAATCTCGAATCCTGTTACTCCAAGAAACACAATGAGAGCGGCCTGCATCCAATGCCAGAATCTCTCGAATGCACGATACACATACTCTTGTTTCATAGTATCACGACCCCCTTCGTCTGCGGCTCATGATGAACCGCACGCTTCCGTGGAACAGAACACCTGCAAGGGTGAGGACCAGGAAGGTCGCCCCAAGATACTCCACCCACGGGTTGTAGTTTCTCCCCGGGAGGTAGAATCCACCCAGGTCAGCCAACCGGCCGTTCTCACGGGTGTGGCACTCGCCGCATTGCACGGTTTTGCCCTTCGGAGAAACCATGTGATTCAAAGGCAAATACATCTCTGTCTGAACAAATCCATACTTGCCGCTATAAGGGAGGTTCACCAGCTTCATCCCCGCTTCGGCCGCCCGCCCCCAGTCGAATTCTCCCCAGTACCCGCCGTCGCCGCGTTTTGTGGAGACGGTCTTCGGCTGGATGAGGTATTTGTATTCGGTGTCGTAGATCTGCTTCGCACGATGGATTTTCACGGGGTAGATCTTTGCGTCCGGATCGTCGTAGCTTCCGTAGAGTTCATTGAGCTTGAGGGGCCGGGACGGATCGAGCGTGTCTCCGATCAGATAGTGCGACGCTGTCCCATTAAACCAGATGTAATCAGGCGTGAGGTTCTTGCCCCAGACGAACGATCCCTTGATGGACATGTAGACATCCGTTCCGGCCGAATCCTTCTCTTCAAACGGTTGTCCATCCTTAAGTCTGCCCGCCGTGGACCAATCCCAGAAGAGTTTCGTGGGATTCACTTTTGCATATGTCGGGATGTGGCAGGTCTGACACGCGACCTTCAGGGTGTGATTGTTCAGAACGTCGTCAGCGTGCGGCATTTCAGAATGGCAGTGCGCGCATTCGACACGCCCGCGATTCATCGAGGAGACTGAATACATCTTGCCAAGCATCTGATGCTTCTCGGCAGTATGGCAATCGACGCACTGCATATCCGACCCCTCGGACGCCATATGGACATCTATATCACGTGTCGGGTCGAACATCGACTTCTCCAGGTCACCATGTTTCACGTTGTTGCCTCCCCCGCCAAAGAAATGGCAGGTGCCGCAATTCGTCCGCTGCGGTTTACCCACATGCTGAGCTACGATTGTCAGGTCGACTGAAGTATCCGGCATTCCCGCACCGCCGGGGGCTTTAAGATACGTTCCGCTGTTATCGTGACACGCGAGACAATCCACATTCAGCGAATCGTTGAAATTAAACGCGGCGTCCGCATAGCCGAAACCAATGTGGCACTTGTTGCAGCTCTGTTCGTTTCCGGAAATACCGATGCAGAAGTTGTTCAGGGCATTCCGCTTGCCGATCGTCCTGATTCCTTTCCCCTCAATGTATTCCGTCCGCTCCCAGTTCCAGTGGGTGGAATGCATCACCTCGGTGTGGCGGGCATTGTGGCATGCAATACACGCGGCGGTCACTTCCTGGGGCGTGTTGAAGCGCTTCTTGAGCTGCGGGAACATCGAATGATCGACGGAGGATTTCGCCTTGCTTGCATACCGGTCTTTCAACTGAGCCAGGGGTGTGCTTTCAATACTTTTCTTGTGAAGGGCTGTCGTGACCAGTCCGGCAAGGAGCCCCAGCGCAAGGAGCGAGAAGAAGATGCGTTTCACTCGTTGATGTCCTTATTGATCTGCAGTTCCAGTACATGAGAAGCGGAGGTCTTTTGAATGATCATTTGCTTCACCGTTTTGCAGTCGGATGAAAGCTGGTACACCCGGCAACCGCGGCAGTCCCGCCCTTTGCAGGCGTTATCCAGGTGTTTGTATGTCCAGCACCCAGCTTCGGGAGTATTGAAGGCAGGACACGCCAGGCGCTGTTCCATAGGGCAATTGACGTACTCCCAGCAGGGGATCATGGAGTGGATGTGGCGGATACCTTCAATCGAGATTTTGTGTTCATTGATGGCGGCCCGAATGCACTCCAGTCGTTCGATGTCCGATTCCGAGTACCGGCGTTGATTCCCCTCGCTTTTTTCAACGAGAATGAGCCCCTTGCGATCGTAAAGGCGGAGAGTCTCCACGGAAACCCGCAACCTCCGGGCAACCGCTGCAATCGTGAAGGCGGGGATGTTTTTCTCTTTGACGTCCATAGTTGTATTTATAAATACAACTACTGTACCATTAGCCTAGTGAGGCGATTGACAGATATTCGCGGGGGTCGGCAGATTGATCTTTTCAGGAACGAGAATTCGGAGGTGCTAAATCCCAGTAATGAGGAGACGGAAGGGGGGACATTGCATTGATCGTCTTGAGACAGGGTCTCCCAACGCGTCATTAAGGAGCGGTCACGCCCGATCCAGAAGGAGGGGTGATCCACCGTCAACCGTTCGACGTGGTTCCGACAGGAGATCCGCCCATAAGATTAAAGGTTCTTCCAACTCCTCCCGTTCTCTTCCGGCTTGGATGAGCTTTTCGAGGCAAATGCACCCACGAGCGCGCCATAGCCGGTGCTGATATACGGATTGGAACTGATCGGACACGCGCCGGTCGTACATCCCACGAAGTAATACCACCCAAACCCGGCAATTCCACCGACGGCTATCCATGCGATATTCTTCCAACCGGGCAATGTCATCTCCCCTCCCCGGTCTGAACATGTGATTTCAGGTCTTCGACGAGCAAATCAATCTCCGATTCGGTTTTCCCGCTCCTCCTCGCAACTTCCTCGAACGTCCCCCACACCAGCCCGCTGCAGGTGACGCACGGGAGCCCCCTGTCGATCATGAATCGCACCGCAGATGGCCAGTCACGAACCAGTTCCTCAATTGTGATCGATCGCCGCACCGCTTCCATCCGGCATCCCCCATCGTGTCTTTATCAAATTGTCGATGAACTGACCCGTCGCATGCACAATCAGTTCACTGTCGCACTCTTCTTGAAACCGCCCGCAGATTGAGTGTTTCATCCGAACAGCCGAGGGGTAATCCTCAGCGCTCGAGAGCAACGCTTCCGCCTCTTCACAGTACCTGCGTATCAATACTTCCTGCTTTGTCAATTGTGGGACCGGGCGAATGGGTTGCATGCGGGCACCTTTCTGTTGACTGAGCTGCGTCCTCCCGCAGGTTTGATGAAGGAGATCACAAAAGGGTTCTTCATACAGGCTTTCTCGCTATCCACCGGTCTACCGTTGTCTGCGCGACCAGAGAGGATAACCCTGTTTGTCTCTCAAATTCAGAGTCTTTCCCCCCTTTTCGACCTCAGCAGCCACAAGAACGGATTTGCCCTGGAGAATGATTCTGGAACCGGTGACTTCGATCTTGTCCCCTTTTCCGATCTTCACGCTCTGCTTGTCCAGGTACCAGTCTGGGCCCAGATGGACACTGACTGCTCCGGAATCGGACTTCAATGTCAAATGAATTCCCGCGCCAATGCCGCGCCCGCCCGCAAACTTATCGACCGCAACGACCTCCCCACGTACTGTTTGAACTGTCGTCGTATCATAGAGCCTCTGGTAGCCTCGACCGCCAGGCGCCCCCATGCTACGCTGCGCAAAGGTTGACGGGGAAGTGATAAGCACCGCCGCCAGAGCGGTGATGCCAAGAACACTTCGGTTGATTTTCATGATGAAGCCTCAAAGGTGATTGATGGTTTGGAATGAGAAAGCAGAAATGATTCTGTTTCGTTAGATGCAGCATTCCTCAAAAGTGGTCGGCCGGGCAGAAGAAATCTGCGCTATTCGGTCGGCATCACTTGACTTTGGCCGCCAGGCCACGTATATTCATTACGAGCATATGCTCATAATCACTTCTCATCCACAAAGGGGGACGACAATTGGCCCGGCCCAAACGGCTCCGCCGACTCGCCTACGCACCGCCGGTGCTTTTCTTCCTTCCCTCCAGAAAAGAAGAACACACTGCTCCAAACAATGCCGTCACGTTGACCATGGATGAGTTCGAGTCCTTGCGGCTGGCGGACCTGGAATGTTTTTCCCAGGAACAGGCCGCAAAGAAGATGGGCATTTCACGCGCGACCTTCGGAAGAATCGTTGAGTCCGGAAGATCGAAAGTCGCAAGAGCACTTGTTCACGGCTGCCGGATAGGAATTTCTGGTGGTGCCTTCATGTTCGGCCGCGGCGGCTATTTACAATGTCCGCGCTGCAGGCGCCGACAGCCGAGAGGCGTTCAAAGGCGAGAGCGCGTTGAGTGCAGACGCTGCTGTCTGCCCCTGCAAAACAGCGACGAGTCACAGCAAGGAGCGTCACAAGAGTCATGAACAGATACACTATCAATCCAGAGGAGACGGTTATGGATCTCAGGAATGCTGTCCTAGCAATTGTCACGGACGATGGCACGTCAGTGAGTGCTCACTTCGGCCGCGCGCAATTCTACGAGGTGATCACCTTTACCGACGGAAAGGTCGTCAAGCGTGAACGACGCGAAAAAGCAGGACATCACAGCTTTGCGTCGCAGGAAGGACCCGGCAACGAGGGACACCCCCACGGCGAATTACACGAGCGACGTCATCAAACCATGGTTTCGCCGGTTATGGATTGCATGGCCGTCATTGGCCGCGGGATGGGTCAGGGCGCCGTGGACCATCTTCGTCAATCTAACCTCCTTCCAATCCTCACCGGTCTGCATACGATCGATGAAGTTATCGACGCCGTAGCTGCAGGCTCACTCGATCACGATGCCCGCCGGATCCATCAGCACCACGGGGAGCAGGATCGAAGCACATAGGAGAATCAGTACGCGGGGCCGGACACAGCGTCTATGCAGGGGAGTCGAATCCGTTGGGTCGTTCAAAAGGTCACAGGTGAGAACTCATCGAAGAACGCTATTGCTTTATCGGAACACGAGAAGGGCGCCCAGAAGTGCGCCATAGAGCGTACTGAGCCATGGATTGCTGGTTATGAGGCAAGCGCCAGATTTGCAGCCGACAAATCTGTAGAACGCGTACCCTGCTGCACCACCAAGAACAATCGACCCGATGCGCCAGATCCACATCAAAGCTATTCCCTGCCCAAATACCGTCATAGGTCCTCTCCCACCGTTCACTTAAAAGATGTCATTTTAATCCCGAACGCGATGAGTGTGATCCCAAATACCCTTTGCAGCACGCTGTCTGATATTCCCGTGGCGAATTTTGCTCCAACAATGCTACCGAGTATAAATCCGGCACATATCAAGCCGGCACCTTTCAGGTCGACATAGCCCTCCTTATGGTTGCATACAGCCCACATCTGCAGCAGGCTGGTCAACGGAGGCTGATCGGGGAGATCTTATTTCGCCCCTTCTTTTTTCCTGGTTGAGAACTTAAATGGCGCGTACAGGGGGCAAAAACTGATCAGACTCGTCAAAACGAACACCACCGCCAGCGCACCGAGTATGATTGCCAGCAGGCCTGTCAGTGTGCCGGCGAGTATGAGGATGCCGACAGCCAACGCTGCAACTATGCGGACCGTTCGGTCAATTGTACCCATGTTTTTGTTCATGCGGACTCCGGATTTAAGTCATTGAAAATCATGAGTGGAGTGATTTCACAGATAGGATGCAGGTGGGGGAGGAAAGGGTCTGTTTTCGGGAAGAGAAAGGATTGAACCCTTCTGTCGTTCAGTGCATCTCACTGTTGAGTCTGATTCGGGGCACACAGTGGAGTGAAAAGAAATGTCAATCAAAAAGGCTGTCGTTAAGCAGTTACATGGAATCACGCTAGCGGCGAAGGCGGATACGAACCATTGGGTGATGATGGATGGGAGAGACTCCTCAGGCGGGGAGGGTGCGGCGTCAACTCCGAAGGAGCTTCTTCTCATGGCCCTCGGTGGGTGCACTTCGATGGATGTGATCGCTATTTTGAAGAAAATGCGCGTTAACCTTGGAGGTTTCGAGGTCAG
The DNA here is from genome assembly GCA_003154425.1 of Ignavibacteriota bacterium. Lineage (GTDB taxonomy): Bacteria > Bacteroidota > Ignavibacteria > UBA10030 > UBA6906 > Fen-1273. The sequence goes on along the minus strand of PMDK01000295.1, from coordinate 11,830 downwards.
ACTGACCGGAAACGCGCGCGAAGAACATCCACAGGTATTCACGGATATCCACATCGAATATCTGTTCTTCGGCGATGCGATCCCTGAAGCCGAAGTTCAGCGCGCCATCGAGCTATCAACAACGAAGTACTGCTCCGTCTCCGCAATGCTCCGGGACAGCGTGAAAATCACCCATTCATATACCATTCAACCCAAATCAGCGCTGGCTATCAAAGCGGAATCCCCCGTCAACCCCTAGGAAAGAACTGCGCCGTGCCCCGGGGCCTGCACCCTTCTGCACCGCCGGATCGTGCGGCGGCGGCGCTTGCAGTTTGAACCAGGTCAGCACTCGAATCCACCGTTGAGAGAATTATGACAACCAAAACACCATCCTCAATGTTAGCCGTGGGAATCCTCGCGTGGACGTTTTCTGCCTGCGGCGGGGCCGGAGGTTCTCTCGTTTCTCCGGAGGACGTCCTGAGTCTCGCCGCGCGGGACAGCACCGTTGTACTCCTGGACGTACGCACCCCGGAAGAGTTCACCAGCGAGACCGGGCACCTGGCCGGGGCGCTCCTTATTCCCGTGCAGGAATTGGAGGACCGTGTCGGCGAACTCACGGGGTACCGTGACCGGACAATCATCGTGTACTGCCTGGCGGGCCATCGGAGCACGAGGGCAACAGCGATCCTTCAACGTCACGGCTTCAAAGCAAAGAACATGGAAGGCGGCATTACCCGCTGGCGGGATGAGCATTTTCCCACTGTACAGGAGGACCGGTAGTGGACACTCGATTCTTCTGGTACGGGGCGGCCGCAATCCTTGTTTTCCTCTTTGTCCGCAGAACTCTGAAAATGCGTTCCCTCAAACAATACACGCCGCCTGAAGTTGAGTCCCGGCTGAAATTGAAGGACGGCATGCTCCTGCTCGACGTGCGCACGGATGCAGAGCGACAATCGGGAGCCATTCGAGGATCGCTTCACATTCCGATCGCGTCGCTCAGATCCCGCATGAAGGAGTTGGAACAATACAGGAACAGAGAGATCGTATGCTATTGTGCCTCGGGGAGCAGGAGCGCGAGTGCGGCTCTGTTGCTGAAAAAAAACGGATTCTCCGCGGGAAATCTGCGCGGCGGCATGGCAGATTGGAATTTCGCCCATCGTTAGCCGGGCCAGCCCAAGGAAGAACATGAAATCACAGAAGTCTTCGAACAGGCGGGACGTCTGACGGTCAATGAGCAGGCAGCGCGCCCGAGATCGGCTGCGGCGGCCCGCTGCGGGGCAGAAACGCAAAGTCATTGCTCATGAAATAGACGACCATTCCCGCTATCATCAATGCAACAGCGATCCAGACCCGCACATCACGATGGGCTCGTTTCCAGTACGGGCGATGATCCTCGTGAACACTGTTGCTGTCCGGCTCTCCCTGCCTCTGGTGTCTCTCCTTGCTATGATTCATCGGTCGCCTTGTTCTCTCGATTGAAAAACCGTCCGTCTTGAACAGGATGAAGTATAGCGGACATTGCGCCATAGTGAATCATCCAAAGGGATGAAAGAGGGGCTAGTCCTCACAGCCAGTCCTCGCAGGAAACACACCTCTTGACTTTGAAACATTCCCGGAGTATATTCGTATAGACGAATATAGTACCCGGAGACCCATCCATGAAGTCGTTCGCTATCGTTTTCAAAGCCCTCTCAGACATCGCGCGTCTCCGGATCATCAATCTTCTCTTCCATTCCGGTGAGCTGTGTGTCTGCGACATCGAAGTGGTCATGGGATTCACGCAGACGAAGGTGTCCAGGCACCTGGCGTACCTGAGGAAGGCGGGACTCGTTGACGACAGGAAGAAAGGGCTCTGGATGCTCTATTCGATCGCGAAGCCCAGGAATGAAGAGCAACAGAGAGTGCTGGATTTCCTTGCGGACCTCCTCCGTTCTGACGTCGTGGCCCGCAGGGATGCAGAGAGACTGGCGAGCAGGATCAGACGCGGGTGCTGTGCAACGTATTCGGTGGTGAAACCGGGGTCGATCCCGGCAATATTGGAACTCAACAATAACTGAAAAACTCAAGGAGCCAACAATGTCTGACAGCGAGATCAAATCCGCGGTGAAGGAGAAGTACGGCGAGATAGCCAGGAAATCCGGTTCTTGCTGCGGTCCGGCCTGCGGATGCGGCACCGACGCCGGGATCGCCGGGACCATCACCATGAACGATCTCTACAGCGGCGTCGACGCTGATGTGCGCGAAAGCGCGGATCTGGGCCTCGGGTGCGGAACACCCACCGCGTTCGCGGGCCTCGAGGAAGGGATGACGGTCCTGGACCTGGGCTCGGGCGCGGGGATCGACGTCTTCGTCGCCGCAAGGAAGGTCGGGCCGAGCGGCAAGGTCATCGGAGTTGACATGACGGAGGAGATGATCAAACGCGCCGAAGCGAACAAAAGGAAGCTGAAGGCGGCGAACACCGAGTTCCGGCTGGGGGAGATTGAGAGCCTGCCGGTGGCATCCGGTTCCGTCGACCGGATCATAAGCAACTGCGTTATCAACCTCGTTCCCGACAAGACGCGCGCGTTCGCCGAAATGTACAGGGTCATGAAGCCGGGGGGGAAGTTCACTGTCTCTGACATCGTGTCCGTCGGCCAAATCCCCGAAGACGTCCGCAAGGACATGACGGAATGGGCGGGGTGCGTGGCAGGGGCGCTTGACCGGGATCAATATCTCGGCGTCGCACGCGACGCCGGTTTCCGGGACGTCACGGTGGTAGCGGATAAGTCGTACGACGTCGACGTGACGGTGCATTTCGGTCTGCACAGCATCACCGTAAGCGGAACACGATGAAGGCCCACGCGATACAGAGGGCACAACGCTCGGACATCGGGGAGATTGAAGGCCTCCTGAAGGGGTCCGATCTCCCCGTCCAGGGTGCGACGGCACACCTGCACCACTTCTTCGTGGCCCGGGACGGGAGATCTCTCGCCGGCGTGATCGGCCTCGAACAGTACGGCGAGGAGGGCTTGCTCCGCTCTCTCGCCGTGTCTGAATCATGCCGGTCGAAGGGGATCGGCAACGCCCTGTATCTCCGGCTTCTCGATGAGGCGCGCTCACTCGGGATCAGGCGCCTCGTCCTTCTGACCACGACCGCCGAGGCCTATTTTTCCGCACGGGGTTTCCGGAAGGTGGACCGGGGCACGATCACGGGGGCTCTCCGGCACTCCGCCGAATTCACGGGCGCCTGCCCGGAGTCGGCGTCATGCATGGAGCTTGTACTCTGATGCGCGTCCTGATACTGTGCACTGGGAATTCCTGCAGGAGCCAGATGGCGGCGGGATTTCTGGCGTCGTTCGACAGGAATATCGACGTCCACTCAGCGGGGACGTATCCCGCATCGTACGTCCAGCCGAAGGCCATCGAAGTCATGAAGGAGGCGGGAGTCGATATCAGCCAGGCGTTCCCGAAGGGTGTCGAGCTCTACCTGAAGCAACCGTTCGACTATGTGATCACGGTGTGCGACGACGCGAACGAGACCTGTCCGGTCTTCACCGGGAGCGTACGCCGGAGGCTGCACATGGGGTTCTATGACCCTTCGTTCTCCACAGGAACCGAGGAACAGAAACTCGCAGAATTCCGAAGGGTACGAGACCAGATCCGGACCCGGTTTGAGGCTTTCTACCGCACAGAGCTCCTTCCCGAAATGAAATCCAGGTAATCAGCGATGTCCTCACTGAGGGGCAGACTTTCATTCCTTGATCGCTACCTGACGCTCTGGATATTTACCGCGATGGCCGCCGGAGTACTCTGGGGCTATTTCTCGCCGGGGGTAGTCGGATTCTGGGGACGGTTCCAATCCGGAACGACGAACATCCCGATTGCGATCGGGCTCATACTGATGATGTACCCTCCGCTCGCGAAGGTGAAATACGAGGAGCTGGGGGACGTGTTCAGGAATACAAAGATACTCGGACTCTCGCTCGTTCAGAACTGGGTCGTCGGGCCGGTTCTGATGTTCCTGCTGGCGATACTCCTGCTCCCGGACCACCCCGCCTACATGGCGGGGCTTATCATCATGGGTCTGGCCCGGTGCATCGCGATGGTCATCGTCTGGAACGAGCTGGCAAAAGGAGATACGGAGTACGCGGCCGGGCTCGTTGCGTTCAATTCGGTGTTCCAGGTCCTCTTTTTTTCGCTGTATGCCTATGTCTTCCTCACCGTCATCCCGGGGTGGCTCGGACTCCAGTCGTTTAAGGTCGACATCACCATCGGGCAGATCGCGCAGAGCGTGTTCGTCTACCTCGGGATCCCTTTCCTTGCCGGCATCATCTCGCGGTTCACGCTCCTGCGCCTGAAGGGAAAGGAATGGTACGAGCGGACGTTTATCCCCCGGATCAGCCCGATAACGCTCATCGCGCTCCTTTTCACCATACTCGTCATGTTCTCGCTGAAGGGGGAATATATCGTCCGGATACCCCTGGACGTCATACGGATCGCGATNNCCGCCAGCAACAATTTCGAGCTGGCAATCGCGGTTGCCGTGGCGGTTTTCGGGATAAATTCCGGCGAGGCATTCGCCACCGTGATCGGCCCCCTTGTCGAAGTCCCCGTCCTGATCAGCCTCGTGAACGTCTCGCTCCGGTTCCAGAAGAAGTACTACGGGGCCGCGCCCGCGGTCGCCCCCTGAGGCGACCTCGGTGTGCTGGGGTTGCTCGTGGTGGCGCAACCGGATGTGAGCGGAGAGAAGAACTGAGGATTGCTGCCATCGAGCTCCGCATGCGAGGACAACCTTGTTCCTGTCAGTTCGACGCGACAGGAGGTCGAAGCGAGAGGTCGAACTCAACCGAGAGAGTCTCATCGGGCCGGACCGTGATCTGCCTGGACTCGACATACGGCTCTTCGACCACCGGCGGAGTGCCCGCGCCTCCCGTAGAATTGCGGACACAAACTCCTTCGTGCCACATTTTTAACGTGTACGTTCCCGGGGGGACGTCACCGAGCTGGAACCTCCCGTCCGCGTCCGTGACCGCATAATAGGGGCTCGAAGCGCGGATGACGTACGCGCTCATCCACGGATGCCCGGCGTCGCAGGTCGTCATCATCGCGTTGATCCCCGCCAGATCTGCTCCACGTACGCGTGTGTGGTAGCCGCGGACGGGCTGCGCGATATTGAAGACCGAACAGAGGTTCTTATTCATGTTATACGAATGAACATTATGGAGTATGGGATCCTCGTTCACAATCTCCAGTTCGTCGTTTGGACGGATCAGCAGAACATGCGGTGCGTACTCGCACTTCTTCTGTGTCAGGGTGGCGAACCCTGAAGTCGACTCCTTCTTTCCCCGGGGGATCTGGTCGATCCAGACCACAGCGAATCTGACGCCGTTGTTCGCCCCTGTAAGCAGCCGGGGAGAAGGCTTCCGTTTTCCGCATACGGCCTCGTCTTTCGTCATGCGTTCGAATGTTTCCCCCGACGGAAGAGACGTCAATCGGACTGATCCCTTCACAGTTCCGCCGTGCTCCACGCCGGTCCCTGTGTAGCGGGCCTGCGCAGGTGCACGGTCGCATGCGGCCGCGAAAAGCACCGCGAGCGCGAGAAACGATTTGTGCCATGTGATGTTCATCGGAAGCCTCCTCCCCTTCTTCAATCAGTTTCCGCCGCCCGGAGCTGCCGCCGGAGGGATTGGATCGTGTATCGCGTTCTTGATCGGCTTAAGCGATTGCAGATAGGCAAAAATGGCCTTCAAATCGGCATCGGTGGACTGCCCGATATCTTCCCATGGCATCGGGGGAAGAATCGGCCGCCCGACACCCATATCCTTGCCGGTCCTGAGCGCTTTGACGAACATCGCTTCTGTCCAGCTTCCAAGTCCGGTCTCCTTGTCGGGCGTGAGGTTCCGGGCGAAGCTGACACCCCACGGCCCGGCCCACGCTGTCAAATCCATCGTCGTCCCTACTCCCCATTTGTCGGGAGTCAGCGTCCCCTCCGCCGGGAGGGCAACCGGCATGGCGGATGGGGATCCGGAGAGAAGACGGGTCTCGTCCGGCACGGGCCCCTTCGGGGTCATGACTTTCGGTGAGTGACAGTGGTTGCATCCTCCGAGATTCACAAGATATTTCCCGCGTGCAATCAGAGCTATCATCTTGCTGTCCTTCGTCTGGGCGAAAGCGCCGGACGCTCCCAGGACGCAAAGCAGACCTGCCGCGACGATTGTGGTTTTGCCTTTCATTGTACCTCCTGTTGGTAGGGGATGTTGGTTATGGATCGGGCTTGATCAATGCATGGGAACGACGTTCGGGGGCGCGGATGCGATCCAGGGAAACGTGAACGGGACGGATTGAACTGCAGATGCGGAAAGAGGGATGGACCTCGTTCGCTGCGAAGGGGGGGGTAGCGCGTGTAACACGATCGCTCGAGCCTCTCACTCAGGAGTACCTCCAATGTTGCGCATATTCCCCCAGGGGGGAATATCTCGACAATCGTCAGATCAAAGAACGGCGTTCGGCAAACCTTAAAGTGTACGGAGTACGGAGATGAATGTCAAGCACACGAGCAGAATTCTTCCGGCTACGAGAGGGTCCCCCTGGATTTGAGAAGGAGCACGGGCACCCCCACGCTGTGCCGCACCCGGGTGGCGGTAGTCCCGAGAAACAGGTCGGCGACGAAACGGTGCCCGTGCGTGGTCATCGCCACGAGGTCGCATTCCCCCTTCTGAACCCATTTGACGATTTCATCAGCCGGCTCGCCGTAGGCCAGTTCCGCTTTGGCCTGAATACCTGCAGCGAGAAATTCCGCCCGGACGTTATCCAGGTACGCTTTGTCCTCATTGATCTCGGGGCTGACGGCATCCGCGCCGAACGTGCGGGCGGCCCAGCCGTCGGCAACATGCAGCAACACGAGCCGGCTGTGCAGGATCCCTGCGAGCTGTTTGATGTGCTCGATGATCGTCCGGTCGCTCGGCGTCCCGTCCAGCGTCACCAGAATGGTTTTATACATGAGGACCCCTTTCTGCGAATCCCGTTCAGCCGCCGCTTATGACCTGCCATGCGGTTCTCAGCGAGTCGGGAAGTCCGTAAATGTCAAGCGCGGTAATCACAAGCGCACTCCCCCAGCCTGCGATCAGGAGAAACCAGCCGATCTTCCACGTACCCATCCGTTTCCGGGAGGACGTGAACTGGAGAAGCGGGAACATGGCGAAGGGAAGCTGGAGGGCAAGCACGACCTGGCTGAGAGTCAGCAGATCATTCACGCTGCTGTCACCGCGCGTCCCGATGATGAACACCGCCGGAAGGATGGCCAGCGAACGGGTGATAAGCCGCCGTACCCAGGGGCTGATCCTCCAGTGCATGAACCCTTCCATCACCACCTGGCCCGCAAGCGTGCCGGTGATTGTGCTGCTCTGACCGCTCGCGAGGAGGGCGACGGCGAAAAGGGTGCTCGCGGCGGACACACCCAGAAGCGGTGCAAGCGTAAGATAAGCGATGCGTATCCAGTCGGCGTCCTCCCCGAACTTCACGACAGGCCCCCCCGGCACAACCATGCTGTCCTTCCCAAAGAACACCATCGCGGCCAGGACCAGAATCGCCGCGTTAACGAAGAAGGCGATGGTCAGGGCCACCACCGAATCGATCGTGTTGAACTTGATCGCCAGCCTCACCGACGCTTCGTCTTTCTGGAGCTGGCGGCTTTGCACCAGCGCAGAGTGGAGATAAAGATTGTGGGGCATGACCGTTGCACCGATCATTCCGATCGCCACATAGATCATCCCCACGTGACGAAAGTTCGGAGATATCAGAGCGCGCCCCATCTCGAGGAACCCGGGCTGCGTCTGCGGCAGAACGAAGATTTCGATGAAATAGCAGACGCCGATGGTGGCTACCAGCAACAGGATCACGGCCTCGATCGTGCGCATGCCGAAACGCTGCAGGGCCAGAAGAAGCAGGACGTCGAGTCCCGTGATTATGACCGCCCAGAGAAGTGGGATATGAAACAGCAGGTTAAGCGCGACGGCGCTCCCGAGGACCTCGGCCAGGTCGCACGCTCCGATGGCTGATTCGCTCAACAGCCAGTTGGGCCAGCGGGTCCAGCGGGGGTACCAGTCGCGACAGCATTGAGCAAGGTCTTTCCCCGTCACCACACCAAGCCGGGCGGCAATGACCTGCATGAAGATGGCCATCAGGCTGGCGAGGCCGACAACCCACAACAGATCGTACTTGAACCGGGCGCCGCCGAGCAGGTCGGTCCCCCAGTTGCCGGGATCCATGTAACCGACGCTGACAAGCACCGCGGGTCCGACGAACGCCCGCCACTGCCGCCAGAACCCTGCTTCACTGGGAGGGACATGGACGCTGCTGTGCATCCCTTCGAGCGACAGGTGACTGGCGGGCGGAGTCTTTGCATCACCGGGAGTCGTCAGTCCCGCCTGCTTTGCGGAACTCCCCCGGTCCCTTTTTCGCGGTGCTCTATTCATATGAAAATGTAACGGCGCACGCATAAATTGTCAAGTCGCGGCACT
>PMDK01000295.1:0-3332 GCA_003154425.1 Ignavibacteriota bacterium | reverse complement strand
CCGGTCGAAGAGTATCTTCGAAATTCAGGGAAGCCTTCACACGGGCTCGGATTTCCTGCTTGCGGACGACCGGAGCGCTGCGGCAAAGACCTCGTGGCTCGAGACGGCTTCCTCCGGGGTCGCACAGCCGAACTTCTCCCCGAGCAGACCCTCCCGCTCGGCGATGAACGCCCCCCACATCTGGAGAAAGCAGTCGGGAAATCCCGGCTCGAACACCCCCCCCGTGACCGCGGGAAAGACCGACTGAAAACCCAGATCGATCCTCTCCCAGACCTGATCCTTCCCCCGGCGGAACACCCAGAGCGTCTTCGGCTCCTTCGTAGTGAACCGGATCCCCCCGTCGGTGCCGAGCACCTCGATATACCAGGTGTTGGTCTCGCCCGGGGCAAGCCTCTTCATCTCCAGCCGCATCGGCACCTCGGCCCCCCCGATATCGACGTCCGTGTTCAGAATCGCGTTGTCCCAGGTGTCGCACGGCGCACGCCCCCCTTTTCCATCGGGGCGCATAGTGTATATCTTCTGAAGCTGGGCATGGACCCGTTTCGGCTTCCAGCCGAGGCGCAGGGGGAGATGGAGCACGTGCATACCGAGGTCCCCCATCACCCCTATCGATCCGCATGTGGACGTCTGCCTCTTCCAGTTGACCGGCTTGTCCGGGTCGAGGTCGCTCGAATGCCAGAACCCGGCCCGCACTTCAAGAGGGATCCCGAATTTCTGCCCGCGCACAAAGTTTACCACCCTCTGTGCACCGGGGAGAAAAGTAAACTCGGAGCTGACGCGAACAAACCTCCCAGAGGAGCGGACGGCGGCAATCAGCCTCCCGGCCGCCGGAAGGTCGATGCCAAACGGCTTCTCCGCCAGGAGATCCTTCCCCGCCTCCAGAACATCAGTGTAGATCCTTTCGTGCAGGTTGTGCGGCACCGCCACGTAGATGACGTCAACCTCGCCCGATCGGAGCATCTCGCGGTAGTCCGCGGCAATACTCCGGACCCCGGGGACGTTCCGGAACCACTCCCGCCGGTCTTCCGCCACATCGCACACCGCCACGAGCTCCGCCCTCACAGGAAACCCGTCCAGCGCAAACCACCTGCCGAGGGCACACGCGGTTTCGCGGCCCATAAGGCCGCCGCCGATGATCCCGACGCGCACCGGGCCTTTCACGTTTTCCCTCCGATGAATGCACGGGCCTTTTCGGCCGTCGCTCCCTCATGCACGACCGCCATCAGCGCCCGTGTCATCCCCGCGGGATCACTATGCTGAATGATGTTCCGACCGTAGACGATCCCCGACACCCCCTGGCGTATGAGCGCTTCGGTCCTCCTGAGCACTTCGACGTCATCCGCCTTCCCCCCGCCCCGGACAAGGACGGGCACACGCGCTATCTCCACGACACGGTGGTACTCGTTCACGTCGTCCGTCGGGTCCGCCTTGATAACGTCCGCACCGAGCTCCGCGGCCTGGCGGACCAGAGGAAGAATCTTCGCGATGTCGCCGTCCACCATGTACCCTCCCGCCTTTTCATTGGGGCGGAACACCAGCGGCTCAATCATCAGGGGCATGCCGTAGACGTCGCACTCGGGCTTGATCCTGAGTATATTCTGCATGCACTGGTCGGTGACCTCGGGCCGGTCCGGGATCCGGAACAGATTCACGACGACACACGCCGCATCCAGACGGAGCGCCTGTTCGACAGGCCGCTCGATCATGCGGCTGAACAACGCGCGGGGGAGATCCGTCCCATAGACGTTCGCGACATCCGTCCGGAGAACGAGCGAGGGCTTCTGCCTGCCCGGGATCGACTGCAGCACGCCTGCCTGGCCGACCGTGAGCTGTATGGCATCCGGCTGCGCCGCGACGAGCGTCCTGACGCTCTTCACGATGTCTTCAATCCCCCCCAGAAAACCGAGCTCGTTGAAGAATCCGTGATCGACCGCGACGTCAAGACATCGTCCGGACGCGGCGTTGAAGAGCCGGCGGAGGCGGTATTTTTCCATTCGTGATTTCCTTAAGACTGTGGCAGAATTCCCGGCAGCCGTCAAGTCTGACGACCGGGAATTTCGCCATTGCAGGTTCCAATTGCAACTGATTCAGAATCTCATGATTTTGCGGTGTCATGATTTTGCCGGCACACATTCTCCACTTTGTTCGCGCACACACACAAAGGAGTCTGCGGTCATGGAGGGAAAACAAGAAACCCGGGTTTTCGCGGAGCGTGTCACGATCGACGTGCACACAGGATACCTGCTCTACCTGCCGGAAGGATACGGAAGAAAGGGGACGCGATGGCCCCTTGTGTTTTTCCTTCATGGGGCCGGTGAACGCGGTACGGACGTGGAGCTCGTCAAGAAGCACGGTCCTCCCAAGCTCGTCGAAGCAGGAAAGAACTACCCGTTCATACTCGTCTCACCGCAATGCCCCGGGGACGAATACTGGTCGGTTCCTGTCCTGAAAGCACTGCTGGACAGAGTCCTGGAAGGGTACAACGTCGACCGGTCAAGGATATATATGACAGGATTGAGCATGGGAGGGAACGGGACATGGCGAATGGCCGCCGCGTATCCCGACCTCTTCGCCGCGATCGCCCCGATATGCGGCTGGGGGGATACGGCCCTGGTGTCCGCGCTGAAGGACGTCCCCGTATGGGCATTCCACGGGAAGAAAGACCCCGTTATCGCGTTCGAACGGGGAGAGAACATGGTGAAAAGTCTCAAGTCGGCGGGGGGAAATGTCAGGTTCACCGCGTACCCGGAAGCAGGGCACGATTCATGGACCGAAACGTACGAGAACCCGGAGCTCTATGAGTGGCTGCTGGCGCAGAAAAGTGGGGGGTAAGTGGTCGAAATATCCTCCCCGGGACAGCTATCGTCCGGGAGAAACACCCAGGTAATTGCCGTAGCCGACGATGATCGTGGAGATCACGAGCGTGGCCAGCCCGATCGCGAGCTTTGTCTTCGTGGACGGACTGCTCCCCTTCCATTCCTTGAGCGCGATCCCCCAGAGCGAGCTGAAGATGATGATGCTCGCCATGTGAAGCGTCCAGCTCGAGAACTTGTAGTTCCCCATCTGCGTCTCCCCCATCGAGTAGAAGAAGAACTGCATGTACCAGACGACCCCCGCAAGAGCGCTGAAGAAGTAGTTGTTCAGCATCGGCACACTCTCTCCCCCGGGAGAAGCGGGGATCCGGCCGGCATCCGTCACTCCGGGCGTGCTTTCGGCGCGAACCGTCGGGCTGAAATACTGGTACCCGGTGCGGTTCCTGAAGTTGAGTATGAGGCACCAGATGAAGTTCGATGTGAAGCCTCCCAGGAGGACGACACAGAGCTTCGGGAGTC
>PMDK01000059.1 GCA_003154425.1 Ignavibacteriota bacterium | reverse complement strand
TTTGATGCGATCGGAAGGGAGCTGGGAGGTGCGATGGAAGGTGGACTTCTCGGGCACAGGGTCCGCCTGAGCTATCCCCGCGAATGGATTTATTCAGAGAAGATCGCCGCCCTCAAGGAGCGTCAGAAGCTCGAGCTCAAGTCGGCGGAACTTGCAGAACAGGCCTCCGGCGAGGCCCAAAGGCTCGACAAGCTCGGTGTCATCACCGTGACGCTTAAAGGGGCCTCACGATGAACGGCCAGGGATGCGCTCAGGAGGAGATCCCTCGCGATGTCTTCGCGAGGATTCTGCTAAGAGGGGGAGACCTCTCCGGTCTTACGCCGGCGGAGAAAGTGTGTTACGCCGCGGAGCTCTCCAGGAGACTTTCCCTCGACCCGTTCACGCAGCCCTTTAGGCTCCTCAAAGTCGAACGGAGAGAAATCCTCTACTGCACGAAGGCGGGGGCGGAGCAGCTCAACCGCATCCATGAGATCAGCCACGAGATCAGGGAGAGGGAGGAACGGCACGACATCTACACCATCTATTCGCGCGCGCTCCTTCCCGGCGGCCGCTTCGTTGACAGCTCCGGAAGCGTCGCAGTCGGGGGACTTGGGGGGGAGCCCCTGGCAAACGCGATGATGACCGCCGAGACAAAATCGAAACGGCGCACCACCTTGAGCCTGCTGGGGCTCGGGCTCCTCTCGGAAGAGGAAGCTCTCACGGTTCCCGGAGCCGTGATAGAGCCTCTTCCCCCCGGTGAAAGGGACGCAAAAGGGACGGCACCTACACCGCCTTCCAAGCGCCCCTTCGCCGATGAGGAGTTCCCTATGGGGCCCTACCGCGGGATAACACTTGACCAATTGCTCACTTCAAAGGGCGAGAATCAGATCACCGGGGCGGTCGCCTGGCTCGAACATCAGGGTGTGCACGCCGGATTCACTCTCCGAGCCAGGTCATTTCTGGAGGGGAGAATAGGCCCGGTAGCAACAGAAGAACCACCGAAAGGAGAGAAAGCACTCTGAAGCTCTATCTTGATGATGTGCGCGAGACGCCTCAAGGCTGGACGGGAGTCAAAACAGCAGGAGAGATGATCCGGTGGCTTGAGTGCGCGGAGGTCGAAATGATATCCCTTGACCATGATCTTGGCCCGCCGGAAGCAGGTGACGGATATGAGGTACTCCTCTGGATTGAAAGACAGGTCGCCACGCGAGGCTGGGTGCCGCCTGTGATTCATATCCACACTGCAAATCCGGTCGCCCGGCTCAGGATGGAGGCTGCCCTTCGTTCCATCAAACGGCATTCCACCCGGTGACAATCGGATGACAATCCTCCGGCGGCACGTTCTTTGACATATAGGTCGGGGGTGGCGGTAACCCACCCCCGCAACATCTTCTCTCTGTCGGCGACAGAGAATATCCTCTCTGGCTGATTCTGGTGCTGGTGATGGTGGCACTGTTTCTCGCCCGATGTACCTCAGGGCTGTTTTGTTTTAGAGGATCTTTCAGTTTGCCCTGTCGGACAACAGCCTGGCTACTTCTTTCAGCAGTGCATCCTCTTCAAAAGGGAGCGGGAGGAATCCATCCACCCCTTTTTGTTTGAGATCTGCCATCAAGTCCACAGGACAATGCCCGGACATCACGATGATCCGGCCGCGTGGATGCCGCGCTTTGATGTCAGGAACGATCGTCGGGATGTGGGAGGGCGGAATGCTGGTGTTGGTTATGATCACCAGGTCGAACCTCTTGTGCAATAAGTACTGAAAGGCTTTGGAGAGTCTGCTGTAGGACTCCGCAATTGTCGTATGGTAGCCATGTTCCTGAAGCACTTCTTCAAGACACACTCCCAGAGCCTGCCTTTGCGCTATGACGAGAACGCTGTGAATAGCACTACCCCATATAAAAAGTGAAGCCGGTACCCAAAGCGGACACCGGCTTTGCAGACCGATGAACAAATTGAGGACTTTGGGTTACATCATGCGCCCGGCCAGTTGAAACGCTTTCAGCTTCAGTTGCTCTCCCCGGCCAAACCAGATTGATTCCANNATCAAGAAATGCGTCGCGGATTTCCTGGGCGTTAGTGTGCTCCCGGCCCTCTTCGTCATCCGGCACAAGCGCCTTCACATACTCCAACAGTTGCTTGTCACTGACCTTCGTGAGCACCATACGGTTAAACGTGGCATCAAGTTGCTCATACAGTGAATTCGTCAATTCGAGCAATGAAAGAGCTTCTTTCAGATCCTCAGCCGCATTGGGTGTATGGCGGATTTGAACATCCCCCGCGCCCTGCAGTGCAGCGGTGAGCGTGTTGTTGCATACCACGCGGATAGGTGTCAGCTTCATTTGTACAAGCGAACTGCCGTCGTGACTGTTCGAGAGCAACAGGTATTTGCTGACGATGTCTTTTCCGCGGACCCGGATATACCCGGGGAGCTTCGCGAGGATCCAAATACGCTCGCCCCTGCCGATTGCGCCTGCTGTTTCGTAGATGGCCTGATTGGCACCGACCAGGCGGTCGAAGAATCCGAACGCATCCCGATTCTGAATCGGTTCGTAGCCTTCCCGGACAATGCCCAGCACATCGCCGGTGTCTGTTCGCACAGCTGCCCAGCGATCAGATACGTCGGCGGGATTGTCCCGCTTCACAATGTCCCCCAGTGGGATTTTGATGACTGTGAAGTCCAATCCGGAGGCTTCGAGCGCGTCTCTCGTCGTTGCCGGACTGACCAATGGAACGCCCATCTTGTGCCACGGAGATGGTGCCGCCTCAGGATAAGGAGACGGCGTCCGGGGAATTCGTATGTGCATGCCCCTGAGTGTCGTTTCAGAGACGGTTGATCCATGCGAGGGATGGTCTATCTTAACGATATTGTACAACGGGAAGAGAGTCTCAAGTCCTGCCTGCCACCCCCGGAACTGAGCGTCTTGATCCCGGACGGCTGGCGCCTGGATACCGTCGGGGGGGGTAGAAGGGGCTCCCGACGGTATTGTGCTGTCTTGCATCTTCTTGTGCGTGGACACGCCGGCCTCCTTGAGCCAATTCAACCCATGTCCCATTCGGGCGGGACGACCCTCTCAACGCGATAAGCGTGTCATACCTCGGGACTGCACTAGCGCACATTGAGGCGAACACGAACTCCGTCGGTACGGTGATGATAGACGACGTGACGGTGATGATAGACGACGCGACGAGGCTGATAAAACTCGTGACGGTGATGATACACGGCGTAGTGTCTGGCGCGATGCCCGGAATTCAGCCGTATGCTTATTTGGGAGCTTGCCGGTGAAACAAACATCATGCCTGCGATCGCAATGAGAAGACCGGCTGCAACAACTCGTAAGTGTCTCATGATGGTTCTCCTTGATTGGTCATTTCCACTTTGTAGTCCACCCGGAATCGTTCAGTTCCAGACGATGGAAAAGTGTACCGAGATCGGGCAAGAAATGTAATAGGACGGAAGGGGGATAAAGGAGCTAACCCTTTGTGGGACACGCACCCCGTCGCCGGAAGGCAATTATCGCCTCTTCTGGCTGGATTTAACCCGGTTTGGAGTTGCTTTCAACCATTTGAATGCGACTGTCAATGTCTGCGTGTCGATGACACAGGTCAATCAGGCCTGAGGCCTCGGGTTAGCAGAGGTAGCTCTTGCCTCGCCGGCATCGTACTTCGGGGAGTGTGGCCTATCGGATGAGAAGGGTCCCCCGGAACGGGGGACCCCCTTTTGCCGCGTGTTAGTTGAGCACCCAGGCGCTGTCTGTGCTGGGGAATACCTTGACATGGACCTTCACAGGTGCGGTGCCGTTCGTGCCGGTCTCGTTCCCCACTCCTTCGATTTCCACGATCGACGCCGTCCCCGTTCCCGCTCCTGCCGAGCTGATCGAATAGACCCCGTTGCCGTTGGACGCCTTGTTTGTCAGCTTC
>PMDK01000217.1 GCA_003154425.1 Ignavibacteriota bacterium | reverse complement strand
CCCTTTTCCCAAGGTGGCTCCGCGGCCACCTTTTCAATTTCACGCCGCGTCCTCTCCCGCCGGTATCATCGGGGGCTGTGAAGAAAACCTTCTGTGCGTTTCTCCTTTTGACTCCCCCTTTTGTTTCACCGGCGCCCGCACAGTCGGTTGCCCCTCATCCCCGCCACACGCAAGTGAGTCTCGTCGCCGATGTCCGGGGGATCGTCCCCGGGGGGAGTTTCACCGTCGGCCTCCTGATGGAAATGGATCCCGGGTGGCACACATACTGGAAGAATCCCGGAGATGCGGGTCTCGCCACGCAGATCCGCTGGGACATACCCGGGGGGTTCACGGCGGGCGCTGTGCTCTGGCCTCTTCCGCACAAGTACACGGACAGCGGGGATGTCCTCAGTTACGGGTACGCAAGAGAAAACATGCTTCTCATCCCTTTCACCGCACCTGATTCACTGGCGCCCGGGACATCGGTCACGCTGAAAGCGAAAGTGTCCTGGCTGGAGTGCGAGCGGATCTGCGTCCCGGGTGAAGCGGAGCTCCGCATCACGCTCCCCGTCATGAAAGGACTGAGCCCTCCGGACAACATCGGACTCTTTGCGTCGTATGAAAAGCAGATCCCCGCGCCGATGGCACGGGAGAGAGATGTTTCCTTCGTCTCATCGGCTGGAAAAGGGGGCATTGAAATCAGGCTCTCCGCCGAAAGGGATGTGCAATTCGTTACGTCCGGTCCGGCCTCGCCCGATTTCTATCCTGAAGAGACGGGAGACCTCCTCCCGGGGCGGACAGCGGTCTCCGCCGGTCCGAAGCTCATTGCCATGACTGTGCCCCTGACCTCCGTGCAGCCTGTGACCCGGGCAGTCACGGTGCGGGGGATCCTCCTCTTTACAGTGGCCGGGGGTGGATTGCACACCGGGGTCATCGAAATCTCCGTCCCGCCGGAATCTCTTGCGGCATCATCCGGACCCCCGGGGGGATCGATACTTGACCGGAATTTCGAGATCTCCGGCGGAACGGGGGGCCGGCAGCCGCTCCTTCTGTATATCTTCTTCGCCCTCCTGGGGGGCCTCCTTCTTAACATCATGCCGTGCGTCCTCCCGGTCATCGCGCTTAAAGTCTTCGGTCTCGTCAGGATGGCGGCCGACAGGCCTGCGCGGATCAAGCGGCTCGGGTTTTCGTTTGCTGCGGGGATACTCGCGTCTTTCCTCGCGCTCGCCCTGGTGGTCATAGGTTTGCAGCTCGCCGGCCAGCAGGTGGGCTGGGGATTCCAGTTCCAGGAGCCCCGGTTCGTCGTCGCCATGGCCGCGCTCGTCTTCGCGTTCGGTCTTAGCCTCTTCGGTGTCTTCGAAATCAACCTCCCCGGGGCCGTGGTCACGGGGATCAGCTCCGCCGTCGCTCGTCCGAATGAGAGGGGGGGCGGATACGGCGCGTCGTTCGGCGAAGGCGTCTTTGCGACGGTTCTTGCGACCCCCTGTACCGCCCCCTTCCTGGGAAGCGCCCTCGGGTTTGCATTTGCCCAGCCATGGTGGATCATACTGTTGATATTCACATGCGTTGCGGCCGGCATGGCTCTCCCGTACGTCGTGTTGACGGCAAAGCCGGCCTGGATCAGGTTCCTCCCCAGGCCAGGCGCATGGATGGTCAGCGCCCGGCAGTTCATGGGCTTCCTGATGATGGCCACGCTCCTCTGGCTTCTGTATATACTCGGGAAGCAGATGGGGACGGAAGCGGTGATATGGACGGGGGCGTTTCTTCTTTCGGTCGGACTTGCGTGCTGGCTCATCGGGAAATTCGCGACACTCGCCGCCTCGCGCCGGACGTACTGGCTGACGTGGATCGCGGCGGTGCTTGTCGTGATCGGCGGCTATCTTCTTTTCCTGGTGTCCGCGCTGGATATCAGCACTGCGATCGCAGTCGAATCCGCCGGCTCGCCCGCGGCCCCCGGAGGAGACGGAATACAATGGGAACAATTTTCTCTGGCCACTCTCGAGGAGGACCTCAAGGGGGACCGCCCGGTCTTTCTCGATTTCACGGCCGAATGGTGCCTCACATGCAAGGTGAACGAGAAGACCGTCCTCAACACACAGCCGGTGATCGAGAGGTTCCGCGCATTGAATGTTCTCCCTGTGCGCGCCGACTGGACGAACAGGAACCCCGATATTACAAAACTACTCTCGAAATTCGGCCGCTCCGGCGTGCCGCTCTATGTCATATTCCCTCCCGGAAGGTCCGGCACTCCCGTCGTCCTCCCCGAAGTAATCACAAGCGGCATCGTCCTTGATGCGCTCGATAATGCAAGGTAGTATGTGGCGTCTCTGGAATGCTCGGTAAGACGTCATCGTCATTTGAGGGCGTGGCGCAGCCTGTTCTTCAGGTTGTGAATCTCCCTGAGCGTCTCCTTGTATGTCTTGCTGTTCTTTCCTGCAAGCGCCTCATCACGCTTCTTCTTCATTGCCCGTATCTGCAGCTTGATCTGGCTTTTGTTGATGCCGACCACCGCGTGGTGCTTGTGCGACTCGATGCCCAGGGCCAGGCAGAGCGCCGGGAGGAGCTTCTCCTTGTGCATCGTGCTGAATCCCTTGACGGCATCGTGCTCGATGTTCTGTGCAATTTCCCTGAGCTGGGCCACCGTCATGTCGCTTAACTGCTCATACGTGTATGCCATCTGGGCCTCCTCGTGAGTAGGGTGATTGACGCTGAAAATCGTTGCGACTTACCGGGAGCCGCGTTACCTTTGTCTGGACCATCCAAAGAAGAAAGGACCCTTTCGTCATGACATCCAGGCCGACAGAAACTGAATATGCGCCTTCTTTCTCTCGCTACGTGTCACTCGTTCCCGATCCTGACGTGCTCGCCGTTCTGGAGAGTCAGCCGGCCGAACTGGCGCAACTCTCATCGCGTGTCCCAGCCGATCGGGAGAAGTTCCGGTACGCTGAACGGAAGTGGACAATCCGCGAGGTGGTCGGTCATCTCATCGATTCGGAACGGGTGTTCGCCTATCGGGCATTCTGCATCAGCCGGGGGGAGCAGGCTCCGCTCCCCGGGTTCGAGGAGAACGATTACGTCACGCATTCCCGCTATGATGATCAGCCCCTGGCAGACCTGATGTCAGAATTCGCTCTCCTCCGGAAGGGGACCCTGGCGTTCCTTCGCCGACTGGGAAACGACGACTGGGAGCGGCTCGGCACCGCCAACAACAATCCCGTCTCCGTGCGGGCCCTCGCATATATCATGGCCGGTCACGTACGGCATCACGTCACTGTGTTGCGCGACCGGTATGGGGTCTTCCCCGGGGCATGACTGTGCCTTCCGCCGGCGGTCTACCTCTCCGCCAGCAGTCTCCGCAGCACGTTTTTTGTTGACTCGGGGAAATCCCCTCCGAGCATCCACTCCGCATATCCCGGGTCGTCAAGAACACGTTTCCCCCTGTTCTTCCCGAACGCATACACGATCTCTCCCTTGTCGTTGCGCATCAGTTTCCGGGCATAGTCCACGATCGCATCGCTGTTGCTGTACCTGTGGAGTTCCTCGAGCGTTGTGCCGATATCGTCATATTTCTCGAGCTGCTGCCGGAAGACCTCCAGAGTCGCCCGGACATCCGCCTCGGCGTCGTGTGCCCCCTCGAGGCTCTTGCTGCAGTAAAATTTGTACGCCGCGGCAAGTGTCCGTTCCTCCTTCCTGTGATAGATGACCTGCACGTCCACGAGCTTCGCCCCCTCGTCCGGAAAGGGAATTGAGCACCGGCCGAACTCCTCGACAAGTATGGGGATGTCAAACCTGTTGGAATTGAAACCGGCGATATCCGCCTCGCGGAAGAATTCCGCAAGACCCCTCGCGATGTCGGGGAATTTCGGTTTGTCCGCTACGGCCTCGTTGGTGATATGATGCACGGCGGTAGCGGAGGCCGGGATGAGCATGCCGGGGTTGATGAGCCGGGTCCTCAGTTCTTCCTCCCCGTCCGGGTGGAGCTTCAGGACGGCGATCTGCACGATCCGGTCCCTGGCGATGTCCATCCCCGTCGTTTCGAGGTCGAAAAAGACCAGCGGTCGCTTGAGTGTGATCTTCATATGTCCCGCAAGTGTATGGAGCCTGCAGATTTCAGTCAAATTAGCCATACGGCCGGAGAACCGCAACAGAACAAACGTGAGGAATCCCGGCGGATTCTCCATATATTTCAAGCGAAGAGAGGGGGACCCGATGACAACCACACGCACACAAACGCCTGCATGGAATGCACTTCGTGATCACCATGCATCACTGGCGACCGCGCACATGCGCGACCTGTTCGCCGCGGACAGGGAACGGTTCGAGCGTTTCTCCATCCGCTGGGAAGATATGATCGTCGACTACTCGAAACACCGGATCACGCCGGACACCATGTCGCTGCTCCTGTCGCTGGCTCGCGAATCGGAGGTCGCAGCGTGGCGCGACCGGATGTTTGCAGGCGGGAAGATCAACTCTACCGAGGGGCGCGCCGTGCTGCACACCGCGCTCCGGAACAGGTCTGAGAGGCCCATCACCGTGGACGGAGCGGACGTGATGCCCGGTGTCCGCAGGGTGCTCTCCCACATGCGCGCATTCAGCGATGCGGTCCGGTCCGGAGCCTGGCGCGGCTGCACGGGGAAGAAGATCACGGATGTTGTGAACATCGGCATAGGGGGCTCGGACCTGGGTCCCGTCATGGTGACTGAAGCCCTGAAGCCGTATGCGGCCCCCGGGCTGCGCTCCCATTTTGTCTCCAACGTGGACGGGACGCATATCGCCGAGACGCTGAAACCGCTCGCGCCCGACACGACGCTCTTCATCATCGCCTCCAAGACATTTACGACCCAGGAAACGATCGCCAACGCCGGCACGGCGCGCGAATGGTTTCTCCGGGAGGTCCGGGACGAAGGCGCGGTCGCGAGACATTTTGTCGCACTCTCCACGAACGAGAAAGCGGCGGCGAAATTCGGCATCGACCGGAGCAACATGTTCGAGTTCTGGGACTGGGTCGGGGGACGCTACTCCCTCTGGTCGGCGATCGGGCTCTCGATCGCCCTGGCGATCGGCATGGACAACTTCGAGGAACTGCTTGCCGGGGCGTACGCGATGGACGAGCACTTCCGCACCGCCCCGCCGGAGAAGAACATCCCCCTGATACTGGCGCTCCTCGGGATCTGGTACAATAACTTCTTCGGTGCATCGACGCACGCGATACTCCCGTACGACCAGTACCTCCACCGGTTCCCGGCCTACCTCCAGCAGGCGGACATGGAGAGCAACGGCAAGCGGACCTCGCGCGGCGGGGAGAGCGTCGACTACGCGACGGGACCGGTGATCTGGGGGGAACCCGGCACGAACGGTCAGCACGCGTTCTACCAGCTCATTCACCAGGGGACGGGATTGATACCGGTCGATTTCATCGCTCCGCTCACGTCCCATAACCCGGTCGGCGACCACCACGCGCTCCTCCTCTCCAATGTCTTCGCGCAGGCCGAGGCGCTGATGAAGGGGAAGACCCCCGGCGAAGTTCGCGCGGAGCTTGTCGCCGCGGGGATGGGCGGCGAAGCGCTCGAACGGCTTCTCCCTCACAAAGTGTTCGAGGGGAACCGGCCGAGCACGACAATACTGGTGCACAAAATCACTCCCCGCTCACTCGGGGCGCTTGTCGCCATGTATGAGCACAAGATATTCGTCCAGGGGATCATCTGGAACATCAATTCCTTCGACCAGTGGGGCGTGGAGCTCGGCAAGCAGCTTGCCGGGAAGATCCTGCCGGAGCTTTCTTCTGAGGGCCCCGTGACGACGCATGATTCATCAACACGTGGTCTGATCAACTACTACAAGAGGCACAGGGCCTGATCTGCATGGATGCCCGCGTGGAAATATCAGAATTAATCGCTATCTTACCGTTCATTCACAACACTGCTCGTGCTGCAGCATGACTAATCCCGCCGTCCCGGAGGGGGTCCTTCCCCGCAACCCCAGCCTCTCAGAGCTTGACGAGTTGTGCATAGACACCATCCGATGTCTTTCGATCGACGCGATCCAGAAGGCGAAATCAGGCCATCCCGGCATGCCGATGGGTATGGCCCCTGCGGCCTATGTGCTCTGGACCGAGTTCATGAAATACAACCCGCGTGACCCCGGTTGGGTCAATCGCGACCGCTTCGTGCTCTCCGCGGGGCACGGTTGCATGCTCCTGTATTCGCTCCTCCACCTGACCGGTTATGATCTGCCGCTGGAAGAGCTGAAGAATTTCCGGCAGTGGGGGAGCCGCACCCCGGGGCATCCCGAATACGGCCACACGCCGGGCGTCGAGGTCACCACCGGGCCTCTCGGACAGGGGATTGCGAACGCCGTTGGGATGGCAATCGCGGCGAAATACCTTGCAAACAGATATAACCGGGAGGAATTCCGGCTGCTGCAGTACAGGATATTCGTCATAGCCGGAGACGGCTGCATGATGGAAGGTGTCTCGTCCGAGGCCTCCTCCCTGGCGGGACATCTCAAGCTCGACAACCTCGTCGTCGTGTACGACGACAATCATATAAGCATTGACGGCGACACGGCGCTGGCGTTCGATGAGGATGTCGCGAAGCGGTATGAGGCCTACGGCTGGTACGTGCAGACGGTCGGCGGCGACGGCAATGACATGAACGCATTCCGGGCGGCGATCGGCGCGGCGCGGAAGCAGAAGGAGCGTCCCTCGCTCATAAAGCTGCGGACCCATATCGGCTACGGCAGTCCCCACAGGCAGGACACGCCGGAGGCGCACGGTCAGCCCCTCGGCGATGATGAGGTCGCCCTCACAAAGCGACGTTACGGATGGGATCCTGAGAGGAAATTTTACATCCCTCCCGAGGTCGCAGAGTATATGCGCGGCCAGGGCGCAAAGGGGGAGGCGCTCGAGGAGAAATGGAACGCCCTCTTTGACCGGTATGCGTCCCGCTACCCGGCGGAAGCGGAGGAATTCCGCCGTGCCGCTCTAGGGCAGCTCCCCGCGGATTGGGAAAAGATCTGGCGTGAGTCCGTCCCATCGTTCGATCCCTCGGCGCCCGTCGCAACACGCGAGGCACAGGGGAAGCTTCTCGATGCCCTGATGCCGAAACTCCCGCTCGTCCTGGGCGGCTCGGCCGATCTGACCCCATCGAACAATACCCGCTTCAAGGGGGCCGTGGACTTCAGCCCCGCGCACCGGGAAGGGCGGTACATCCGGTACGGCGTCCGGGAACATGCCATGGGGGCGGTGATGAACGGGATCTCCGTGAGCACTATGGTGATCCCCTACGGCGGGACATTTTTCGCCTTCAGCGATTACATGAGGCCGACGCTCCGTCTTGCGGCTCTCTCGAAGTACCCCGTGATATTCGACTACACGCACGACTCAATCGGCCTCGGGGAAGACGGGCCGACCCACCAGGCCGTGGAGCATCTGGCGGCGCTGCGCGCCATCCCCGGCCTCATCACCATCCGCCCCTCCGACGCCACCGAGACGATGGCGGCCTGGAAGTTCGCGCTCGAGCACCGGAGCGGACCGGTCGCGCTCGCGCTCACAAGGCAGAAGCTTCCCGTGATCGACAGGACGAAATTCGCTCCCGCTCACAACCTCGTGCGCGGCGGCTATGTCCTTGCCGGCGCTCCGGACCCCTCGCTCATACTCATCGGGACAGGCTCCGAAGTATCAATTGCTTTGAGTGCCTACGAAACCCTGAGCGCTGAAGGGGTGAAGGCCAGGGTCGTGAGCCTCCCCTCATGGGAGCTCTTCGAACAGCAGCCGGAAGCGTACAGGGATAGCGTTCTTCCGCCGGCGGTGACGGCCCGTGTCGCGGTTGAGGCGGGGGTGAAACTCGGATGGGAGCGATACATCGGCATCCGGGGAGGGTTCGTGGGAATGAGCTCGTACGGCGCGTCGGCGCCCGCGGAGGCCGCCTACAAAGGGTTCGGCATCACCGCCGGGGCGGTCGTGGACGCCGCGAGAAAGGCGCTGCAATGAAAGTCGCCCTTGCCGCAGATCACGCCGGGTTCGACATGAAGCAGTGGCTCATCGCCGCGATGGCGGAGGACGGGCACGAGCTCATCGACCTCGGGACAAACAGCCGGGAACCCGTCGACTACCCGGACTATGCACGGGCCATCGGCGAGGCGATCCTCGGGGGGAGGGCCGAACGGGGGATATTTGTGTGCGGGAGCGGCGTGGGGGCATGTGTGGCGGCAAATAAGATAAAGGGAATACGCGCCGGGACGTGCCACGATAACTACTCCGGCCACCAGGGGGTCGAACACGACGACATGAATGTCCTCTGCCTGGGGGCGCGCGTCATCGGGACGGCTCCCGCCCTGGAAATCTCCCGGGCATTCCTCGCGGCACGATTTTCGAATGACGAGCGCCATGCCAGGCGTGTGGCGAAAACACGGGACATTGAACTTCACCAGCGGTAAGGGGGCTCGGCAATGAAGAACGCACTGAAGCAGCTCGAAGAGCTCGGACAGAGCATCTGGTACGACAACATCAGCCGTTCGCTCGTCACGAGCGGCGAGCTGCGCCGGCATGTCGACGAGGGGCTGCTCGGGATGACGTCCAACCCGACGATATTCGACAAGGCGATTTCGGGGAGCACCGACTACGACCCCCAGCTCCGAGAGATCCAGATGAAAACTCCGGGGGCGGCGACCGGGGAGATCATCCAGGCCCTCATGGTGAAAGACATACAGATGGCGGCCGATGTCCTCGGCGTCGCCTACGAGCGGACCCGGGGGGGGGACGGTTACGTCAGCGTGGAAGTGACGCCGACGAAGGCACGGGACACGCTGGCCACGAACGCGGAGGTCCGGCTGCTCGCCTCCCGGATCGACCGGAAGAACGTCATGGTGAAGATCCCTGCGACAAAAGAGGGACTCCCGGCGATCACCCGGGCGATCAGCGAAGGATACAACATCAACGTCACGCTCATATTCTCGATCCGGCGGTACAGGGAAGTGGCCGAAGCCTACATCGCCGGACTCGAACAGCGCGCGAAAGAGGGGAAACCGGTCGCCGGCATCGCCTCCGTCGCGAGCATATTTGTCAGCCGCATCGACACGCTCGTCGATGATCTCCTCGGCAGGAAGATCGCAGAAGTGAAAGACCCGGCCGCCGCCTCCCGGCTGAAGGGGTTGCTCGGCAAGGTCGCCGTGGCGAACACGAAGCTCGTCTATCAGTCGTTCAGGGAAGTTTTCGAAAGCCCGCGTTTTGCCCCGCTCCGCGCGAAAGGGGCGAAAGTCCAGAGGCCGCTCTGGGCGAGTACCGGCACGAAGAATCCCGCGTACAGCGACCTCCTGTACGTCGAAACGCTCGTCGGCCCCGACACCGTCAACACGGTCCCCCCGGCGACGTATGCCGCGATACTCGATCACTCGCGTCCCGCTCACACCATCGAGAGCGATCTCGAAGGAGCGAAGCAGGTTCTCCGTGACCTTGCCGCCTCCGGGATCGACATCGACCGGGTGACCGACAAACTGGAGGAAGAAGGTGTGGCGGCATTCGAAAAATCCTTCGACGGCCTCACGAAATTCCTCCAGCAGAAGAACGTCCGGCCCGCCGGAGTCGCCGCGGACTGATCTTCCCGGATTCCCCGATGAAAATCGCAACCTGGAACGTCAACGGAATACGGGCGCGGGCGGTCGCATTCGAACGCTGGATCCGGGCCCACCGGCCCGACGTCCTCTGCCTGCAGGAAATCAAAGCCCATCCGGATCAGATCCCCGGGGAACTGCGCGAGATCCGCGGTTATACCTCTCACTGGCACGGGGCCCGCGGAGGTTACAGCGGAGTCAGCATCCACGTGAGCGAATCCCTCGGCGAGGCGCAGTACGCCGTCCCCTATTTTGATGAGGAGACGCGCGTCCTGCAGGCGCGGGTCGGAGGGCTGACCGTTGTGAACGTGTACACCCCGCTCGGTCAAAAAAGCTACCGTCAGAAGATCGAATTTCTCGGTTCTCTCGTGCGGTACATCGACGCGCTCTGTTATGACGGGGAGAATGTGATCCTGTGCGGGGATCTGAATGTCGCGCACCGCGATGCCGACGTCCACCCGGAGATGTACGTCGAGGACATGCTCTGCACGCGTCCGGACGAGCGTTCGATGATCGATGCCCTGCACGACCTCGGTTTCGAGGATCTCTTCCGTCACCATCATCCCCATGACACCCGTGCGTATTCCTGGTGGCCGTATTACGGCGGAGCGAGGTCGCGCAACGTGGGGTGGCGGATCGACTACATACTCGCCCCTTCAGCGATAGCAGGGACCTCCACGGGGTGCTGGATCCAGCGTGAGGAATCGAGTTCGGACCACTCTCCCGTTATCGCGGAGATCGGGTCCTTCCCCCCGCCCGGGAAGACCGCAGGCAAGGCCCCCCGGAAGACCACGAGGAATATCAGGTGATGGACTCGCACGACGATCTGCTCGGCTACTACTATTTCGGCTTCCATTCCGCGCTGGTCCGGTACAGGGCGCTGACGATCCAGGGGTGGATCGTCACGGCTCTCGGTGCGGCGGGACTCCTTGTCTTCTGGCGGAACGGGAGCGATCTCTTTGCGATGGCGGTCGCTCTTTGTGCCGCGGTCGCCGGACTCTCTCTTGTCCACCAGAGTGTCGCCGCTCTTGACCAGTACGTCCGTGTCCCATTCCCGGCGCCTCCTCCCGGATCCTGTCCGCCGGACATTGCCGGAGGTGTCGGGGAGTGCGCGCGGCTCATGGAAGAGATCGACAGGGGAGGATGGCAGGAAGCCCTGGCCGCCTTCCGCGCGCTGGGGGAGATGGCGGAACGCTTCTCGTTCCCCCCCCTGCGGTAGTCACGGGTCCATCAAAAGACACTTCATCGGAGAAGCTCATGGGCAACCGCGTAGAGGAGTTCAACGAGTTCCGCTCAAGGATGAACAACCGGATACTCGGAATCGACAACCGTGCGATCAAGAGGTTCTTCGGCGTCGACACGCTCACGTACGAGCCGGGGGCTCTTGACTCGAGAACAAAGGAGATGCTCGGCCTCGTCGCTTCCATGGTCCTCCGCTGCGACGACTGCATCTCCTACCACGTCCAGCAGTGCAAAAAGGAGGGAGTCACCGACCCGGAAATGCACGACATCTTCAGCGTCGCCCTTGTCGTCGGCGGGTCGATCGTGATTCCCCACATGCGCAGGGCTGTGGCGTTTCTTGACGAGCTGAACGAACGGGGGGCTGCATGAGAGGGGGGAGGCGCGCGGCGGCGACACTGGCATGGGTGGCGGCCTTTTCGGTCGCCTTCGCGTTCGTCGAGGCGAGTGTCGTGATCTACCTGCGCGCCCTCTACTACCCCGAAGGGTTCGCGTTTCCGCTGAAGGTGATCCCGGCCGGTTATCTTCGTGTCGAGATTGCGCGGGAAGCCGCCACGATCGTCATGCTCGCGGCCCTTGGCGTCATCGCGGGATGGAGACCCTGGGAGAAATTCGGGTTCTTTCTCTTTGCCTTCGGCCTCTGGGACATCGCATTTTATGCCTGGCTTCTCGGCACGATCGGTTGGCCCGTGTCCCTCTTCGACTGGGACGTTCTGTTCCTGATTCCCCTCCCATGGATCGCCCCGGTGATTGCCCCGCTCGCGATATCCCTGCTCATGACGGTGTGCGGCGCCCTGGCGGTGCTACGCTCCGCGGGGGAGCGGCATTTCCATCCGGGAGCGCTCTCGTGGGCCCTCGGCCTCGTGGGAACGTCGCTCATTCTCTATTCCTTCGTGGCGGACACCGGTGCCGGTCTCCGGGGTACGGTCCCGGCCCCGTACCAGTACGGACTCCTCGTCGCTGGTCTGATCGCATTCATTGCCGCCTTTGCTGTTGCCTGCCGTCCGCCCCGGGCTGTTCCCGGCGGCGCGGATGGATCCCGGACTTTTGCTCCCGACTAACAACCGGCCACTCACATGAAACGCCTCTGTGCAACTCTTCCGGCCTTTTTCCTGTTCCTCGTGTTCATTGCGCCCTTCGCCTCCTCCCAGTCTCCCGACGGCCCGTGGATAGGAGCGATAAGCGTGCTCGGGACGGAGTTGAAGATCATGGTGACATTTACGACGAAAGGGGATTCGGTTTCGGCAAGCATTGACATCCCGCAGCAGATGGCGATGGGTCTGCGACTCCGCAACGTCTCCTGGCGGCCGCCGAAGACGCATTTCGAGCTGCCCGCCGGTCCGGGGCTCGCGGTCTTTGACGGGACGATCGGGAAGGACAGCATCAACGGGGACTTCATGCAGGCCGGGATAACAGGGACGTTCCGCCTTGAAAAGGGGAGGGACGTCCGGGCCGCTGCCCCCCCCGCCCCTCCTGAAGCCCCGCCTCCCTACGGGGTGGAAGAAGTCACATTCAACGCCGACAGCGTGAGAATTGCCGGGACGCTCACCATCCCTCCCGGCACAGGACGGCATCCCGCGGTCGTGCTGATAACCGGGAGCGGTCCCCATACCAGGGACGAGGAACTCCTCGGATTCAAACCGTTTCTTGTCATCGCGGACTATTTCACGAGGCATGGACTGGCGGTCCTCCGGTGCGATGACCGTGGAGTGGGCGGATCGACGGGGAGCAAATCCCTGTCAACGACTGCCGATCACGCGGAAGACATAACAGCGGAGGTGAGATTCCTTCAGGCGCGGTCCGACATCAATCCGTCGCAGATCGGTTTGTGCGGACACAGCGAAGGCGGGATCATTGCCCCGATCGTAGCGGCAAAGTCGAGGGACGTCGCGTTCATTGTTCTGATCGCCGGCCCCGCGGTCACCGGGGACAAACTGATACTCTTCCAGCTTGAGTCGCTGATGCGGGGGGGCGGCGCAGACGAGGAGCAGATTAGAAAGACGCTCGATCAACAACACCGCGCCTTCGATTGCGTCCGCACCGGGAAGGGATGGGATCTGCTCGCCGGAGAGCTCAGGAAAGAGCTCGCGGCAAGCTTCGAGTCGCTCCCCCCGGGAACGCGGAAGGGGATCTCCGATTCCGCAGCGTTCGTGAATTCAGGTGTGGAAGCCAGGCTTGCCTCTGCGCGGACCCCCTGGTTCAGGTATTTCATCGATTTCGACCCGGTACCGGCGCTCGGACAGGTCTCGTGTCCTGTGCTGGCGATATTCGGCGAGCTGGACATGCAGGTCCCTGTCAGTCTGAACAGGAAGCCGATGGAAGCGGCGTTGGCGAACGGCAAGACGAAGGACTGGAAGGTCGAGGTTCTGCCGAAGGCCAATCACCTTTTCATCACGGCAGTGACCGGGTCTCCCGCGGAATATGCGAGCCTCGAGAAAAAGTTCCTTCCCGGTTTCCTTGACCTGATGACGGGGTGGATTACGACGAGGGTATCTGTTTTGAGCGGCGGCGCTGGGGGACGGGGAAACTGACCGAATTGAGACGGGACTGATTCAACGCGCGGGGCCCGGCGGCACCGTTTGCAGGGACAATGTACATTGCCGCAAGCTCCCCCCGTATCCCCATGCTGTGTTCGTATCGGAACCCTCCCTTGAGTGCGGTCCCATCCGGGGGGAAGCTCTCCTTGAACCACTCTTCCCCCACGCAGTACAGGTTACAGAGGTGCCACAACACACCCGGTTTCGGGACGCACTGGTTCTTCTCCCAGCGCTCGACGCCTACCCAGGTGTAGCCTATCATCGAACCGACTTCCTTGAGCGTGTATCCTGCTGATACCCTGGCCGCCCGGAGCCTGTCGCCGAACGTGCGGACATGCGCCCGCTCCTCTATGATGCGGTCGACAGCCTTCTCAATCTCGAGGGCCTTTGCCCGGGAGAGTATCGTCCTGTAGTGGATGATCTGCCAGGCATACTGCCTGGAAACACCGAGGTTCTGCGCCAGGTACGACAGCGTTATCCCCCACGGCCTCATTTTCTTGCCGATCCTCTGCACCACCTCATCCACCTCTGGAACGCGCCTCATTGCAGCCATCACTCCTTCACTCGCAGGTTAAAACCCGCCGTTTGGTCCCGGCCTGTATCTGATTGTTATACGTCCTTGTTTGACAAAAGTTGGGGGGAAAGAATCACCGTTCCAGCGTGATCTACAGGTTATTCTTACCCGGCACTTTCTACAAAGGATGCCTGAAAGGCGTTAATTATGCCGGTAATTGCCGGAAAAGCACCCCCCACAGTGACCGGACATGGTGGTATGCTTTTTGCTCTTACCCCCTGTGCCAGAACACTTTAGGCAGACAGAAAGGTAGGACGAGGGGAACCATGGGACTTGGACAAACAATGATGTCAGTGCTCGCGATGGGGATGCTCGCCACAATCCTGCTGACAGTCAATGCGAATACCGGGGACAACAATACTGCGGTCCAGATGTCCGAGTATCGCATCATGGCTGCCTCGCTCGCAATGTCGACGGTGGAGCGGGCGACCGGTCTCGCCTTTGACGAGAATACCGTTTCCAGCGATATCGCCGGCACGTCTTCCCTCACCCCCGCCCTTTCACTGGGCGAAGAACCCGGCGAGATAGATTCGGTTGAGAGCACATTCGACGACTTTGACGACTATAACGGGTTTCACAAGTCGGTCAAGGGTGACTCACTCTCTTTCCGATCGGCGGATTTTCGGATCTGGTCCTGGGTCGACTATGTGACGATTTCGGGGGACTCCGTCAGCCATTCCGCGAGCAGCCAAACGTACAGCAAGCGCATCATGGTGTTTGTTGCGAGCCCTTTTATGAACGACACGCTCCGGTATTCGACAGTGTACAGTTACTGGAAATTCCGCTAACGAGCTGAAAGAAGCGAGACAATGGGACTTCAAACAGTCATAGATCTGATAGGATCGACGGTCATCTTCGGTTGGCTCTTTCTGATCACGATCACCGCCAATGCATCAAACAAGGAGGACTTCCAGGTCAATCAGGGGGAGCTCATTTGCCAGCAGAACCTGGTCGAGCTGACGAAACTGCTGGAGTACGACTTCAGGAAGATAGGCTACTGCAAAGAGCCTGACCGCCTGCCGAACCCCACGCTGGCCATTTTGCTGGCCGATAGCACGAGGATCAAGTTTCTCACCGACCTGGATCTCGACGGGACGGGGCCGGATGGATTTCCCGATTCGCTCTACTATTATCTCGGTCCTGCCGGCGGCTGGATGAACAATCCCCGCGTCCGCATTCTCTACCGTGTTGTCAACAACTTGCCTGCGGGCGGGTCGAACCTGGGGGTCACCAATTTCAGGCTTACATACTTCACGCAGTTCAACGACACGCTTCCCACGCCCGTCTCGGCGGCCAATCTTCAGAAGATCTATTCCGTCCAGATTTCGATGAGTGTGGAGAACACGGTCGCAAGCGCGATGGTCGCAACCGTCCCGTTGAATTCACAGTTCCAGTCCGCATTCTGGCAGCAGCGGCGGCTTTCGTCGAGAAATTACATGAATCGCTAAGGGGGGGGTATGGGCAGGCAGGCACTCTTGATGGTTATCGGGTACAGTCTCATTTTTCTCATGAGCGGCGCAATGATGTCGAACTCCACTGTCGACGCGTTCAAGAATGCGATGGACTATTACGAAGGGAACATCCTGCGTGACATCGCGATCTCAGGGGCGAACATGGGGGCAAACTACATATACGTCAACAGGCCGCTCATGAACAGCAACCCCTGGTGGAGCGGATGGACCACGCCGATCAAGCTGAACGGCGGGACATTCACGGTGGCGATGGACTCGGTTCAGGACATGTACGGCAACTGGGGACGCATCAGGATGCTGGCCACGGCCCATTACGGCGACAGCACGTATTCCGTGACCGTGCTTTTTCATCCCAGCCAGTTCTCGAAGTTCTGCATGTATGCGGGAGCGATGCCCGGTGTCTTTTTTGAGCCATCGGACTC
The DNA here is from genome assembly GCA_003154425.1 of Ignavibacteriota bacterium. Lineage (GTDB taxonomy): Bacteria > Bacteroidota > Ignavibacteria > UBA10030 > UBA6906 > Fen-1273. The sequence goes on along the minus strand of PMDK01000217.1, from coordinate 5,882 downwards.
CATATTCGGTCCCGCCCACATTGAAAGCACTCTGAATTACGGCAACCCGGGCGGGGGTACCATGACCTATGGCGCCTACTTCGGGGGGAGAGTCACGACAAAGAACGGCATTGCGGCTCTCACGAATCCGGCGGTACTCCCCACGTTCGCGCAGGGACGTCAGGACGGTGTCACCGTTCCCCTTGCGCTCAACACCACACAATTGGTGGCGCAGGCAGGTGCCAACATATTCAACGGGAGCGCAGGGGACCTCTGGCTGACGTTGAAAAATGACAGCGTTTCCTATAAGAGATCGGCGGCCGGTCCCGTGACGACAAAGGCAATCGCTCAGATAGCACCGAACGGCGTGATCGCACTTGACAAGGGGACGCTCTATCTCCAGGGACAATTGAGCACCAGGCTGACGGTCGCTTCGCTCCGGTCCTCGGGTTCGACAGGCGGGACCGTCATCATCAAAGACAATATTACGTACAAGACCGATCCGCGTGTCGATCCGCTCTGCCGCGCAATGCTCGGGGTCGTGGGGTACGGCTCGATCAGCATCGATACGACGGCGTCGCATAACAATTTCACCGTCCAGGGATCTCTGTACTCCCAGACGGACGGCATCCAGGTGGTGAACTACAACTCCAGACCCCGCGGTAACCTCTATGTTCTCGGGGGATGGATCGGCCAGACTATCTATGCGACGTCGAACGGGACGACGGCCGGGTTGCCCATAAACCTGACATACGATGAGCGCTTCAGGGTCGATGCGCCCCCCTACTTCCCGGGGACGAACGGGTATGAGATCCTTGCGTGGTATGAATAACAGCGCGCGGTCCGGCGAGGACCTCGTGTGGGGGGCTGGCGGGCACGTCCTGTCAACCCCCCTTATTTTTATCTCCCCGCTTTAAAACGAAAGGCCCGCCATAGGCGGGCCAGGTGTGGACGCTGTAGGGTTCGAACCTACGACCTCCGCCTTGTAAGGGCGGCGCTCTGAACCAGCTGAGCTAAGCGTCCGATGATTTCTTTTAAAATTTACGCAATCTTCCCTCCTATTGCAAATTTCGTTTTCTTCTCTATCGTAGGAATTTTTCCCGTATTTCCACTGTTAACATTCGTGCATGAGAGATTATATCTTTATAGTTGTGAAATTTGAAAATGCTTTTTAGGGAATTTATCAAATTGCTTTGGGTCTGATTTTTTTGTAGCATATCGCAACGATTATAACGCGTTCTCCTAAGAACACGGGAATGTTGTTGTACCCACATGAGCAGTTGAGAAAGCAGTTTGCACTCGGGAATTTCATGAGAAAATCTTTACTAGATTATACGCTTCGAATCCGTTTGCCCCTTATTCTCTTTGTTGTCGTCGTAGTGTTTGTAGGAACGTTTTTTCTCTCCCGTGCTGAACGTGATAGTGTGGGTTATTCTCCCGTTCAACCGATTGCATTCTCCCACAAACTACACGCAGGCACGATGCGGATCGATTGTCAATATTGCCACACCGATGTGACGACTTCGCCTCATGCAACAATTCCAGCATTGTCGACATGCATGAATTGTCATACCGTTGCGCGGAAAAACAACCCTGAAATCATTAAACTCACCAAATATTATGAAGAAGGTATTGCACTTCCATGGAAGCGTGTCCACCGAGTCCCGGATTATGCATATTTCAACCATAGTGTGCACGTCAATAAGGGAATCAACTGTGCGAACTGTCATGGAAAAGTAGAACAGATGGATGGTGCAACGCAGGTTTCGGAATTTACTATGGGCGCCTGTTTGAATTGTCATCGCAATGCACATACAACGTTAGCGAATGTTCCGGGAATTAAGAACGGGCCCGAAAATTGTGCAGCTTGTCATCGGTAAAGATGTATAAACAATTGAGAAGTAATGTTTTTGATAATTGGAGTAAGAAGCAGATGGTAACCAAAATAAATTCAGATATCACACTCAATAAGCGACGTTCATTTTTGTTGAATGCGACTGCCATAGCAGTCTCAGTATTTTCTATCGGTGGATTTATGCAGCGACAATTGGGTAAAAGTACTCCCGATAAATCCACAGATGATAGTGATCAATTGACTATGAACATTATTCAACCGTCCATTCATCCGCTTGCCGTTCCACGTTCACAGAGAAACTCGAAGTAAGATGGGAAACGAGTCGAATTACTGGAAAAGTCTTCGTGAATTGCATAAGGTTTCTTCTCTCACAGAGAAGGATGCAGGCGAGTTTATGGCCGGTGTGACGAATGATTTTGAATCTTCAGAGATGTCCGGAATATCACGGAAGCAATTCCTTGCGCTCTTAACGGCTTCTGCTGCATTCGCTGCAGCAGGATGTTCGGATTATCGAGACAAAGGTGAAATTGTACCGTACACAAAGAAACCGGAAGAAGTGACTCCGGGTATTCCTAATTCTTATGCTTCAACCTGCACGGCATGTTCGCAAGTGTGTGGAATTCTCATTAAAACTCGTGAAGGTCGTCCCATCAAGATAGACGGCAATCCGGATCATCCCGTAAACCAAGGAAAGATTTGCGCAAAGGGTCAAGCCAGTATTTTAAATCTTTACGACCCGTACCGATTGCGTTCGCCACAAAATGGCAGCACTTCCGGAAAGAATGAAACGTTGTCATGGAAACACGCTGATGCAGAAGTAATTCGACGATTGGATGAAGCAGTAAGGGATGGAAAGGAAATCGCGATCATCACACGGGCAATTCATTCACCGACAACGAAGAACGTACTGGACGAATTTAAAAAGAAATACGCAACAGCAAAGATCTACAGCTATTCACTTTTGAATAATGAAACACGCAAACGGGCTTGGCAAAAATGTTATGGTTCGACTGGATTGCCTGCGGTTCAATGGGATCAAGCAAAAATCATTCTTTCCCTCGAATCGGATTTCCTTGGAACCGATGGAATGACCATAGAGCAAATTCGAAAATTTACAGGCAGTCGGGATGTCATGAAATCAAAAAGTTTTAACCGTCTCTATTGTGTTGAAGGATCCATGTCGCTCACAGGAGCAAATGCGGATTATCGTCTGCGTCTTCGACCGGATGCACAGTTGGAACTTGTTCTTGCATTTATTGGTGAGTTTGGAAAAAAGAATATTCAATTAAATATTTCGCTTAAAGAATTCAGCAAGAAATATAATGTCTCATTAGCAATTCTTGAACATCTCGCTGATGATTTGCGACAACATCGGGGTGAAGCAATTGTATCTGCCGGAGAGATACTTCCAGAACAGGTACATATCGCAGTGAACTATCTCAATGAAATTCTTGACAATACAAAGCTTTTCAAGAAAGAACAAACATCGGTAACCGTAGCCTCGTTATCGACTCTTGAAGAATTTGATGGTTTGATAAAGAGAATGAACAGCGGACAGGTCGGCATCGTTATTCATGTTGATTCCAATCCTGTATACCATCTGCCAAAAGATTTCGGCTATGAAGATGTGCTCAAATCAATTCCTTTCAGTATCAGCCTCACGGAAACAGACGATGAAACTTCGCGGTTGTGTACATACGCCCTGCCGATCAATCATGCATTCGAGTCGTGGGGTGATTATAAAATTCGAACCGGCATTCTCTCGCTTCAACAACCGGTCATCGCGCCGCTGTATGATACACGCCAGAAAGAAGCCGTGCTTCTTTCATGGATGAACGGCAAGGATGCCTATTCAGAAAAGATGTATCATGAATACTTGATGAATCGTTGGGAAAAGGAAGTATATCCAACACTCAAATTGAAAGTTGATTTTAAAACGTTCTGGTATTCATCTCTTCACGATGGAATTGTGGAGTTCAATGAACCGTCTAAGAACGAACTCAAGTTCCAAACCAATGCCCTCACTTCTGTTTTGCTCCCTGCAACCGCCGGTTATATACTTGCAGTAACAGAAAATTATTATTTAGGGGATGGTTCTTGTGCTAACAATGGCTGGCTTCAGGAATTGCCGCATCCAATTTCGAAAATTGCATGGGATAATTATGCAGCCCTCTCACCGAAAACCGCAGCAGAGCTTGGACTCAACAATAATGATTTGGTGGAAGTAACGTTGGCGCATGGTTCGGCAGTGCTGCCCGTTTTCTTACAGCCCGGACAGGCAGATAATTTCATTTCGGTTTCTCTTGGGTACGGGCGTACACATGCAGGGCCCGTAGGAAATAATATCGGTGTACATATCCATCAGCTTCTCTCAAAACAATCACTGAATGAAGGGCGAGTGTTCACCGGAGCAGCTGTAACAAAGATTGCGGGGAAATACGAACTTGCTTCAACCCAAGAACATCATTCAATGGATGATGAGTTTGTCAAAGACCTTCACCTGAAAAGAAAAATTGTTCGCGAAGGAACACTGGCAGAGTACGAAAAAAATCCCAAATTCCTTCATAAAGAAAAAACAGAATTGTCCAGTATCGCCAAGGAAGTCGAATACAATGGTGTGAAGTGGGCAATGGCCATCGACCTGAACAAATGCATTGGCTGTAACGCATGTGTGGCAGGATGCGATGTGGAAAACAATATACCTGTTGTTGGCAAAGAGCAAGTATTGAAGGGACGAGAAATGCAATGGATTCGCATCGACCGCTATTACTCCGGTACCGATGCTGCACCTTTGCTGAGTCATCAACCGATGCTCTGTCAGCATTGCGACAATGCACCGTGTGAAAATGTTTGTCCTGTTGTGGCAACCACCCATAGTCCTGATGGTTTAAATCAAATGGTATACAACCGCTGTGTCGGTACGAGGTATTGCTCGAACAATTGTCCATATAAAGTACGCCGGTTTAATTTCTTCAACTGGCGTGATCACTTAGCGAACGGCTATTACGAGCAGCAGCCGATCAACCTATTGCATAATCCAGAAGTGACGGTGCGTTCACGCGGCGTGATGGAGAAGTGTACGTTTTGTATTCAACGAATTATGGAAGCGCGTCAACATGCGACCGAACATGGACGCGCGGTAAAGGGATATGATGTGAAAACCGCTTGTCAGGAAGCATGTCCCACAACGGCCATTGTGTTTGGCGATATGAACGATTCAAACTCGGAAATATCAAACTATCGCAAGCACCAGCTTGGATACCATGTGCTGGAAGAATTGAATGTTCGTCCAAATGTTACGTACATAGCCAAGTTGAGAAATGTGGATGAGATAATTCGCAAGATTGCTGAGGAATAAATAATTGACTACAGAAGTCATCGACTATAGAAAAGAATCGACAATAACCATTCGGCACGTTTCATCGGCTGATATTGATACTGCTATTGAAGCGCCGTTGAATCGTTTCCCATCTCGCCGCTGGTGGATTGCGTTCGGTGTTGCGTTGACCTTGCTTGGTGCCGGACTCGGTACAGTCACACTGCTCTTGTTTCAAGGAATTGGCTTGCTTGGTTTCAACCAGCCGGTCGCGTGGGCGTTTGATGTAACCAACTTTGTCTTTTGGGTCGGTATTGGCCATGCAGGGACACTCATTTCTGCCATTCTCTTCCTTATGCGTCAACGATGGCGGAATGCCATTGCGCGTTTTGCCGAAGCGATGACGATTTTTGCTGTCATATGCGCTGGAATGTTTGTCACTATCGCACACCTTGGACGCGTATGGCTTGCCGGTTATCTTTTCCCGTATCCCAATCAGCACGGTTTGTGGGTAAACTTTATTTCACCACTTGTGTGGGATGTATTTGCCGTCAGCACGTATTTTATAGTTTCATTTGTATTCTGGTACCTCGGTCTCCTCCCCGACTTTGCAACTTTGCGGGATCGGACAAAGAGCAAGTACAAGAAAATTATATATTCTATACTCAGTCTCGGATGGAGGTTTTCGAATCGCCATTGGAGCCACTACGAAAGGATGTATCTTATCCTCGC
>PMDK01000318.1 GCA_003154425.1 Ignavibacteriota bacterium | reverse complement strand
ACGACCTGTCGTACCAGCTGAGCCGCGAGAGGTCCGCCTTTTTCAGAATGTCGAAGCAGGCCGGCGCCGGGCCGTAATTGTTCTCGTTCCTGTCAAGGTAAATCGTTTTCCGAGTCATGGTGTCCCATCCGTTATCATTTTTCTTTGACGTCGTTCATTCCCCCTTCCCTCTTCGGTTCCCTGACCTGCGGCCATTCCTGGAGCTTGCCGGTCCCCCCTTCCGCGGGCATCGCACGCCGCTCACGCGTGATGAACTGCGGATCCTCAGAGGCAAGATACGCCAGGCACGCCGCAAGGACGACATTGTTCTTCAGGTCGTCGAAGACGAGCTTGTCGTACGTATCCCTGTTTGTGTGCCATGTGTAAGAAAAATAGTCCCAGTTCAGCGACCCCAGGCCGAACCCGGGGGCCCCGGCGGCGTCGAACGAGGAATGGTCGGTACCTCCACCCGCCGGCATTCCCGGGAAATCCACCTTGATGTTCTGCGTGACCTCATGAGGAATGCGGGAGAGCCAGCGCCCCAGGTGTTCCGCCGCGTTCAGCAGTCCCGCACCGCTCATCGTCTGCACACGCCCCGTGCCATTGTCCTGGTTGAAGAGCGCCTGGAGGTGGCCGACGATTTCCGGGTGGTCTTTGACGAACGCGCGGGAACCGTTCAGTCCCTGCTCCTCGCTCCCCCAGTGCCCGACCATGATCGTCCGGCGCGGCGCTGGATAGCACTTTTTCAATATGCGCATCGCCTCCATCATGACGAGCGTCCCCGTCCCGTTGTCGGTCGCTCCGGAGGACGCGTCCCATGAATCGAAATGAGCGGAGAGCATGACGAACTCGCCCGGCTTCTCCCCCCCGGGCATTGTCCCGACGGTGTTGTACACCGGCACGGGGTCGAGGCTTTTGGACGAGGCCTCGATGCGGACTTCCGGGTTGTCCCCATATTCTACGAGCCGGAAAAGGAGATTGTAGTCCTCGAGGCTCAATGCGACGGCCGGGACCTTCGTCGCCCTGGTGTCGAACACACGGTAGGAACCCCATCCGGCGGACCATAAGGACGTGATCACTCCCGCGGCTCCCGCTCCTTCCAGGACGAGCGGAAGGGAATCGGCCTTGATATTCGCGGCTGCCAGCCGGTGTTCCCAGTTTCCCTTGATCCTCTCACGGAGGGCCTTCAGGCTGTCGAACGACTCCTTCGTGCCGAACTCCTCCCAGTTCCTGTCGGGGCGTCCCGTCGGCTGAGGCTGCGAGACGAGAACGAATTTCCCGCGAACTGAAGGGAGCCACTTCTGGAATGACGCGGAATCGGGCGAATCGGCCAGCACGATGAGGGGGGCGCTGACACCCCCTTTGCGCGTCCCGGGGCTGAACGCGAGCATCGTTCCTTCGAGCGTCCGTACACGGGGGAAAAGCAGGTCGATATGGGTCGTTCCCCGTTCCCAGCACCTCCAGGTGCCGAACTGCTGGTTCGCGGCTTCGATCCCCCATTTCCTGTATTTTGCCACAGCCCAGTTATTCGCTTTCAACATCCCGGGAGACCCGACGAGGCGCGGGCCGATGACATCGAAGAGCTCGTGAGCCAGCGAGGGCAACTGTGTCGAATCCATCTCCTCCGTCCAGATCCTCCGTATGACCGGATCGTCGGAGGGGAACGTCTGCGAGAGGGCAATCGAACAGCACGCGAGCAGAAGAAGGGCATGAATACCCAAACGTCGGTCCATGAACTGATCCATCGGGGTGTTTGTGGAACGGGACCTCTTGCGGGTGAAAGAAGAAAGCAAAATGCGGCTCCAAAGTCAACGGATTTTGAGCTCGGCGATCCCTTGCAGGACCTCCTCCCTCGGGAGGTTTCCCGCGAGGAGGTCCCCGTCTGATTTCATCAGGAGCCGCCTGTAGAACTGAAGACCCTCCAGCGCAAAATCCGGCGATGCCGCGAGTATTTCAAACAGCACGTCCTCGGCCTTGTCGAAGCGGCCTGTCCCTTCATGGTAGGACATGACCTTTTCCAGGAGTTCAGCGGGGAGCGCGCTCCCCGCAAGCTCTGCCAGCAGAGCGTCAACATGGTGTGCGTGCTCCGGTGACAGACCCTTCCCCTCCTGCAGCCACGCGTCGATCAACAGCTCGAGCGATTTCAGGTTGAGGAGGCCCGCTTCTGACTCTTCCCCCATCATCGATCGTATAGCCGCCTCTTCCTTCAACAGGAGTCCGAGTATGTATGCTTTCGGGATCGCCAGCGACGGGTCGGTGCCGAGGAGCACCCTGAGCTGGGCGGGATTGAACTGGCGGATAAGCGTCGGGTCGATGCCAAGGAGCGTCTTGCCGGTGGCCTGAATCTCCAGCAGGGCGTGGGGGAAGTCCTTCTGGTTCTTCAGGAATATGATCCTGGCCAGCATCCTCGCGAGCATGCTGACCATGCGCATGAAGTAGTCCTGCTCGATCATGGGCGTATGCTCAGATGATTCGTGCCTGATCAGATCCCGTTCCCGGGCGAACGGATGCGCCCGCCCCGCTGTCCAGCATCCAGTGCGGGGCCGAATCAGCCGGATTGACAAGCGTAGCTGGGATCTCCGCCGAGGGGAGCGGGGATCCCAGAACCCGGCGGACAATATCCTCTTTCCCTCCCCCGGAAACAAGGAACAGAACCTCCCTCGCGCTGTTGATCACGGGGAGCGTCACGGTCACCCGCCATGGGGAAAGCCCCGGCACATGGACCGCGCAGACTCTTTTCTCGCGTTCCCCGAGGACACCCGTCCCGGGGAACAGCGAAGCCGTGTGGCCGTCCTCGCCGAGACCGAGAAGGACAAGGTCGAACCTCCCGCCGGAGAAGGAAAGAGTCCGTTCCAGATCGGCGGCATATTCCGCGGCGGCGATCTCGGGAGGTCTCTCTCCCCGGATCCGGTGGACGTTCCCCGCCGGGAGAGGAACCCGGCAGATGAGTTCATGACGCACCATGCCGTAGTTGCTCTCCGAATCGTCCGGGGACACCATCCGTTCGTCACCGAAGCAGAGATGTATCCGGCTCCAGTCGGGCGCTTCTCCTGCCGGTAGCGCCGCGAGCTTCCGGTACACGCCGCGCGGCGTCTCCCCCCCCGACAGCGCGGTCGTACACACGCCGCGGTCACGGATCGCCTGCAGGAAGATCCGGAGGACCTCACGTTCCGCCGCCGATTCCAGATCGGCCGTTGAGGCATAAATGTCGACGCGCGGACGCATTATCGTTCAGGTCCGGCCGGGAGGGGTGGACTATGCGGGTGAGGAGAGCAGTCGTGCCTCCACCACCGTCCCTCGTGCGCGAGGAGGGAATCTCCCCCCTCCGGTCCCCACGTCCCCGGCGCATAGGTTTCGAGCGGCGGCCCGTCGCCGCTCTCCCAGCCTCTCCTCACCCCGTCGATGAAACGCCACGCGAGCTCGATCTCATCTCCCCGCGCGAAGAGGGACGCATCCCCCTGGAGCGCGTCGAGGAGCAGCCGCTCATACGCCTCCGGGATCGCACCCGAGCCGAACGAATCCCTGTAATGGAATTCCATGTCCACCGGGCGCGTGTGCATCCCCTGATCCGGGACCTTCGCCATGAACCTGAGGTGCATACCTTCGTCCGGCTGTATGCAGATGCTCAGGTGGTTTGTGAAAAGCTCCGTGACGCCCGCCTGGACATCGAATATCTGTGTCGGGGGACGCCGGAACTGAATGATGATCTCCGAGCTCTTCTCACTCAATTTCTTCCCGGAACGGAGGTAAAACGGAACCCCCTGCCACCGCCAGTTGTCAATGTACACCTGGAGGGCCGCGTATGTTTCGGTCACGGAACGGGGATCGACCCCCTCCTCCGCGGTGTACCCCCGGTACTGGCCCCGTGAAGAGTACCGGAGGGAGTATTCTGACGGGATCTCGCGGAGCGCGGTAAGCACTTTCACTTTCTCGTTTCTCAGCGAGTCTGCATCCACGACAGCCGGAGGTTCCATCGCGACCAGCGTGAGGAGCTGGAGGAGATGGTTCTGAAACATGTCCCGGAGGACGCCGGCGGTCTCGTAGTAGCCCGCCCGGCGTTCCACCCCCACCGTTTCGGCGACGGTGATCTGCACGTGGTCGATCTGGTTCCGGTTCCAGAGAGGCTCGAAAATCGCATTGCCGAACCGGAGCATGAGGACATTCTGGACGGTCTCCTTCCCCAGGTAGTGATCGATCCGGAATATCTGGTCCTCATGGAGAATGCGGTGGAGCTCATCGTTGAGGGCCCGGGCAGTCGCCAGGTCGCGACCGAACGGTTTCTCGACGATGATCCGTTTATAGGGCCCCCCCTTTTCCTCCGCTATCAGGTTCGCGGCTCCCAGACGCCCTATGATGACAGGGTAGAAACCGGGAGCCGTCGCAAGATAGTAGAGGCAATTGACGGGGGTGCCGGCGGTGCTGATTTTCCGGGCGAGGTCTGCGTACGAGGAAGTATTTTCGAGGTCCCCGGCCTGGTATGAAAGGCACCCGGCAAACTCCCCCCAGGCCTGCGCATCGAATTCCGACGGGACGGACGCCCGAACGGCATCGCCCAGCTTCGCTCTGAATGCGTCGTCGGTGGCCGGTGTCCGGGAGAACCCGATGATGCGCATGGGAGCAGGGAGACGTTTTTTCCTGAAATTGTTGTAGAGCGCGGGAATGAGCTTCCGCGTCGTCAGATCGCCGGATCCCCCGAATATGACGATTACAGTCTCCATGACGGATCTCAGGAAAGTGAAATGAACGGAGCGATATCGCCTCCCCGAAAGAAGGCACAATCGCACAGCTTCAGAAGGAATGAAACGAAGGAGGAAAAGTCAACCGTACGGTGCGGGATAAATGTGGCAACCGGGTAATCTTTGCGCCGGCGCGCGGCGAGGGAACTTGTGGAGACGATGAAAATGCTCCTCCCGGGGTGACCGGGTATTGCGATTGACGACGCGGGATGTTACTTTTACAGCGTTCCGGCGGACTCTCCGCAGTGATAGAACTTAATCCTCATCCACCCCCACCCACAGGAGCACATTAATGAAGAAACTCATCATGGTATTCACGCTGGCCGCAGCCTTCCTGGCGGCACAGATCAATCCTGTCGCAATGGCTCAGGACAAACCGGTAAAGACGGAGACCAAGTCCAAGGCGGAGAAGGCCAAGGACAAGGCAGAGGCCAAGGCGAAGAGTGCCAAGGATAAGGCAGATGCCAAAGCGGCGAAGACCAAGGAAAAGGCAGAGGCCAAAGCGAAGAGCACCAAGGACAAGGCAGAGTCCACGGCGAAGAGCACCAAGGACAAGGCAGAGACCAAGGCGAAGAGCACCAAGGACAAGGCAGAGTCCACGGCGAAGAGCACCAAGGACAAGGCAGAGTCCAAGGCGAAGAGCACCAAGGAAAAGACAGAGTCCACGGCGAAGAGCACCAAGGAAAAGACAGAAGCCAAAGCGGCGGACACCAAAGAAAAAGCAGAGACCCAGGCCACAACGACCGTCAAGGAATCGAAGGCGAAGCTCACCAAAGAGAAGACGAACGCAGCGGACAAGGTGACGTCCGCCACGAAGGAGGGTGCCGAGGCAAAAGAGAAAACGGCGGCGGCTACGACCGCCACGGCAGCGAAAGAAACGGCAAAAGGGACCAAGGACGAGGCGGTGGGGAAGACTGCCGACGGAAAGACCGTCTTCGAAGGATCCAAGAACGGGCATTACTACCTCAACGACAAGGGGGACAAGACGTACGTGAAGGACTTCGTCGGGGCGAAGATCGTGGGTCAGACGAAAAAAGGGCAAAATATATACGAAGGGCCTCGCGGCGGACACTTCTACTACACGGAGAGCGGGAACAAAGAATACGTGAAGAAAGACAAGTAGCACGCCATACGCCATACCAGCGTGGTCCATACCGGGCCGCAGCGCGGCACCACTGTCGCGTTGCGGCCCGGATGTTTCACATGGTCGCGCCGGACCTCATCCGGCGACCGTGAGTGTCTTCTGAGGGGTCGAAAGATACTCCGCTCCGCCGGCACGCACGACCACCATTTCCTCCACCGTGGCAATCCCGCGGCCGGGTACCGTCAGACGCGGTTCGAGCGTGAACACCATCCCCTCCTCGAGCGGGACAAACGGCTTCTTCGCATATTTCTCCCAGGCAGGTCCGAGGAGAGCCGTACCGTCGTGGGCGAACCTGCCGACCTGGTGCCCCAGGCCGTGCGGGAACTCCTCATAGCCCGCCTCTGTGATGATCCGACGGGCGACCGCATCGACCGACTGGCCGGTGACGCCCGGGCGCATTGCCTTCCGTGATTCCTCAATGGCGCGTACGATCGTATCGAACCCCCGCTGTACATCGGGAGGAACGGTGCGCTCTCCCCTGCGGGGGACATAGAAGGTCCTCTGCAGGTCGGAGCAGTATTCCTCGACTTTCANNGGGCAGACCCTTTCATCCCACGCAAAAGAAACCCCCCTCCCCTTTGCGCAGTCCTTCATGAAGCCGGCGATCTCCCGTTCAGTCCGCCCCGGACGTATGAACGGCACCACCTCGGAAAATATCCTCTCGGTCTCGGCGATCGCCCGTTTCATCCGTTCAAGTTCAGCCGGGGTCTTCCGCTGGCGGAGCGCAGAGATGATCTGATCCGCCTGTATGAGGCGGTCCTGAAGGCCGATCTCAGAAAGCATGTCGCAGAGCGTCAGATACATGCCGTGTGTCAGCCCGTCGCAGATTTCGCTCTCCGCCGAGTAGTTCACGGCGATCGTCCCGGGCCCGATGGTCCGGAGCATGTCCTGAAGAGGTTTCCTGATCCCTTCGACATAACCGATCACATCCGACCAGGCACCGAGATCTTCGACTCCTTTCCTGTCGTACTGGCCGACGATCGCGCAGGTCCTGCCGCTTTTCGCGATGATCAGCGCGCTGTGCCATGTGAGGTCGCCGTCGACGAGAAAGGGGAGCGTCGGGTCGCCGTTGATGGCGGTCTCACGGGTGAACGTAAGCCAGCAGTCGGTTTCGAATTCACGGAGGATGCCGATGGCCTGGGTGATCTTTTCTCTGATGAGAGGCGTCATTGTGCGAGCGATGTGTGTTCGGTGCGGGCGATGATTTCGTCCTGGAGCGGGCGGCCGAGATCGCAGAAATAGTCGCTGTATCCCGCCACGCGGACGATGAGATCACGGTGTTCCCCGGGGTTTGCCTGTGCCTCACGGAGCGTTGCAGCGTCAACGACATTGAACTGGATGTGGTGTCCCCCCATCCGGAAATACGACCGGATGAGCGCGACGAGGCTGTCGATCCCCTTCTCCCCCTCAAGGATCTTCGGCGAAAACTTCTGGTTGAGGAGCGTCCCCCCCGTCCTGACGTGATCCATTTTCGCCGCCGACATGAGCACCGCCGTGGGGCCGCGGCGGTCGGCCCCCTGCACAGGCGAAATCCCCTCCGATACGGGGGTCCGTGCCTTCCTCCCGTCGGGCGTCGCACCGGTCACCGCTCCGAAGTAGATATGGCACGTCGTCGGGAGGAGATTGATCCGGTACGCCCCCCCGCGCGTGTTCGGGCGGCCGTCGATGGCCTTGAAATAGATCTCAAACACGGTGCGCATGATCGCGTCCGCCTCATCGTCGTCATTCCCGTACCGGGGCGTCTTGTTGAGGAGGAGCAGGCGGGTCTTTTCGAAACCCTGGAAGTCGGCCGCAAGCACGCGGAGCAGGTCTGCCATGGGCAGGGCCCCCTCACCGAATACGTGACGGCGGATCGCGGAGAGGCTGTCGGTCACGGTCCCGATCCCCACCCCCTGGATGTAGCTCGTGTTGTACCGCGCCCCGCCGGCATTGTAATCCTTCCCTTTCGCGATGCAATCGTCGATGAGGAGGGAAAGGAACGGGACAGGCAGATGCTCCGCATACAGCCGCTCGATGACGTTGCTCCCCCGGATTTTCACGTCCACGAAGTGATTCACCTGGATGCGGAACGCATCCACAAATTCCTCAAAGGAGCGGAAGCCCGCAGGGTCGCCGGTCGCCGGCCCCAGCTGCTTACCCGTCCCGGGATCGCGCCCGGCGTTCAGCGTCAGCTCGACGATCTTCGGGAGGTTGAAGTACCCGGTGAGTATGTACGCCTCCCTGCCGAATGCCCCCGTCTCGACGCATCCGCTGGTCCCTCCTTCCCGGGCGTCCTCGATCTTCTTCCCCTGTCTGACCATCTCTGCGACGACGGCGTCGGCGTTGAAGACCGAGGGCTGTCCCCACCCCTTCCGGATGACTCTTGCCGCCGCCCTGATAAACGCGTCGGGATTTTTCCTGCTGAGCTGTACGTTCGAGCTGGGCTGCACGAGGCGCATCT
>PMDK01000157.1 GCA_003154425.1 Ignavibacteriota bacterium | reverse complement strand
GTGAACATGCGCCCGGTGCGGTTCCCTCCGTGCGCCGCCGGGGCTAGGCCGACGAGCAGGAGCCGGGCGTGCGGGTCTCCAAACCCCGGGATCGGCTTCCCCCAGTAATCATGCTCCGCAAACCGGCGCACTTTCGTGCGCGCGGTCTCTTCCCGCCAGCTGACAAGTCGCGGACAGAGGCTGCAGGCGATCACCTCGCGCCGGAGCGTGACGAATCCGCCCGCTGCCACGCCCTTACTTCCCCCCTTCCGGAGCCGGCCCGAGAACCTCGTCTATGGTGAGGAACGTCGCGGGGGCCAGGTTCAATGCCGTCACGCGCTCCCCGATTTCCTTCCTGTCCCCGACAACGATGAACGCCAGATCATCGGTGTTGATGTATCGGCGGGCCACCCGTTCGACATCAGGTTTTGTGACCGCCAGTATGCGGCCGATGTATCCGTTGAAGTAGTCGTCGGGAAGGCCGTAGATCGCAAGCTCTTCAAGCTGAGAGGCAATCTGCGCCACGGACTGGAACCCGCCGGTGAATCCGAGGGCGAGGTAGTTCTTCACGCGCTCGAGGTCTCCATCGGGAACAGGCTCCAGTATTCCCCTGAGCTCGTTCACGAATTCTGTGAGCGCCTTGTCCGTGACCTCAGTCTGGACCGATGCCGCCGCGACGAAGGGCCCCGGAAGAGGAAGAAAATCGAACTGGGAGCTGGCGCCGTATGAGTAGCCGTGTGCCTCCCTCAGGTTCATGTTCAGCCGGGATGTAAATGTCCCGCCAAGGAGCGCATTCATAACGACGATTGCGTAGTAGTCGTCCGTCAGACGCGCCGCGCCGATCCGCCCGATCCTGATGACGGATTGCGCGGCACCGGGTTTGTCGACGAGAACGAGCGTCTTCTCCCGCTTCTGCGGGACCGGGGGAACCGGCGGGGGAGAAACGGCATTCCCGCTCCATGTGCCGAAGGCTTTTTCGAGCTTCGGCATGATTTCGGCAGCGGTGATATCCCCGACGACAATGATTGTCGTATTGGCGGGGACGAAATAGGCGGCGTGGAAAATCCTGAGATCATCCACCGTCACGGTGGCAAGCGATGCGGCACTCCCTATGGACGGTGCTCCGTACGGATGCTCACCGTACAGCGTGCGCTTGAAGACGAGCGATGCGAGGATATCCGGATCGTCCCGCATTTGCAGAATGGCCGTCAGGTGTTCGTTCCGGACTCTGGCGAGTTCGCCGGGAAGAAAGGCCGGCCTTCGGACCAGATCTGCGAGCAGTACCAGACCGGAATCGAGCTTCGACAAAGGCGTATGGAGGGCGACGGTCGTGGTATACAACCGCGCAGAAGCGGCGACCTGGGCACCGAGGTAGTCGACGGCGTCTGCAAACTCCAGGGCGCCGCGTGGTCCCGCACCTTCGGTCAGCATGGCGGCGGTGATGCTCGCCAGTCCCCCTTTTCCCGCCGGATCCATCGATGTCCCCGCCCTGACGAGGAGATTGATCTGCACGACCGGGACGCTGTGTCTTTCCAGGAGCACGACCTTCGTGCCGTTGGAAAACCCGTAATGCTGTATGGGGGGAAGTCGCAGCTCCGGGGGAGGACCCGGCCTGGGAGGGGCCGTCCGGTCAGGTTGCGCCTGCAGAACCGGCGCATGGAGCGCACCGAGCGCGGCCAGTATCAAAAGAGAATGCGAAAGCGGCCGGCGCGTTTCAACCATCAGCGAGGCTCCTTTGCCGCGGCAAGTTCCTTTTTCCCGTTCGGCACCACGCTCAGCACCACACGGGATTCGTCCGGCAGCCAGGTTTCTGCAATGGCCTGTATGTCCGACGGGTCGATGGCTTTGTACCGCGAGAGATCCTCGTTGAAGTAGTCGGGATTCCCCGTGAGGCGGACATATGTATTGAGCAGATTCGCCGTGGTGCCGATGTTTTCCAGGCGGTCGAGGAAGGACGCTTCATACTGATTCACCGCCCGTTCGAGCTCTCTGCGCGAAGGCGGGTCTTTCTTGACTCTGTCGAGCTCCTCCTGAACGATGCCCGCGATCTCACTGAGCGTGTGACCGCTCCTTGCAGTCACCACAATCCAGAACTCCGACCCCAGGCGGGCTGAGACCTGCGCCGCGGAAACATCCTGCGCGATCTGCAGGTCATAGACCAGGCGCCTGTAGAGGCGCGAGGTCTTCCCGCCGGCGAGAACGCTGGCAAGCAGATCAAGCTCCGCGTCGCCGGGTGCGAACTCCGCGGGGGTATTCCACACCATGTAGAGCCGGGGGAGCTCGACCCGGTCCTCCTGCACAACGCGCTTCTCGGCCGTGAGGTGCGCCACCGGCACCGGTTGCGGCGGAACAGGGGCGCCACTTTTGACATCGCTGAACCAGTACTCGACTGCCGCCCTGGCCTTTACCGGATCGATATCGCCCGCGATGACAAGACTCGCGTTTCCGGGAACGTAGTATGTCCTGAAGAACTGCACCACATCGTTGTAACTGGCGGCCGAGAGGTCCGCCATCGAGCCTATGGTGGGCCAGTGATAGGGATGGTCGGGCGGGTAGAGATTCTCATCGATCAGTATCGGGGCGAGCCCGTACGGGGCATTTTCAATGGTCTCCCGGCGCTCGTTCCTGACGACATCGCGCTGGGCGTTCACCTTCGCCTCCGTCATGGAGTCGAGCAGAAAGCCCATGCGGTCAGACTCCAGGAAAAGCGGCAAGGCAAGCGCATTGCTGGGGACATCTTCGTAGTAATCGGTCCGGTCTTCGGTGGTATTGGCATTGTTGTCGCCTCCTGCCGCTTCGAGCCACTGGTCGAATTTCCCGACGGGGACGTCCCTCGAGCCCATGAACATGATGTGTTCGAACAGATGAGCAAAGCCGGTCTTCCCCGGCTTCTCGTCGGCGGACCCCACACGGTACGACAGGTTCACGGCGACCACAGGGACCGTATGGTCCTCATGCAGTATCACATCCAGTCCGTTGGGGAGTGTGAAGCGGGAATACGAAACAGAGATCCGAGGCTCGCCCGCCACGCCGAGTGAGCAGGCGAGCGCCGTGAGAATCAGCAATCGGCGCATCCCTCCTCCTTCGATACGGCTGTGTTTGTCAGCGGCCGGCATCAAAAACCTGTCCAACGACGAGCGTGTACCCCGAGACGGTCATGTCATCACTCCCCAGCGCGCGTTCCACCCTCTGCTCATCCGCTTTCCAGCGCCCCGAGTTCTCCAGGGTGTGTCCGATCTTCTCGCTCAACGCGACGAAGTCACCGTCCTTTTCGTACTGCTCCGCTTCCGACCGGGAATTCCATATCGTGACAGAAATCAGCTCGTTGGCCTCGTTCTTCTGTCCCGTCAGGAATGCGAAGCGGCATCCCGGAATGCGCCGCAGTCCCGGAACGATCTCCTGCCTGTAGAGCGATCTGAATTCCTCCAGCATGCCGATGCGGACATGGAGGGAGAGTATCCGGAGAAAAAGCCTCCCCTTCCCGGGAGCGGAGAACGCCGAAGGGTCGGCCCCGCCGGATGACTCATAACGGGAGATGGGCGGCTCGTGTTCCACCGGTGCATATTCGAGCTGCAGGTCGTCGCTCATGCGGACGGTCCATTCCGGGGATTCGGCCAGATAGGGCCTGGACTGGTCCAGGAGCCTGCGGTACGCACCGGCCTTCTCGTACGATTCGGCGTCCGCCGCCGAGTTCCAGAGGGTGAGCGAGATCCCTGCGTCGGGGCGATCGACGCTCTGCAGGAGTCCCGCATACAGGCAGCCGGGGGTGTGTGAGAGCTCGGCGACGATGACCGCAGAGTACATCTGGCGGAGCTCCAGGAGACGGTTGGGATCAAGCCTCAGATGCACGGTGCGCATGAACATGGCGCAAGCCCTGATGGTGAGAACGGGTGAGTCGGACGAGCGGACGCCCGCCGCGAATAAGATCAAGAAGTCGGGGGGAAAAAGCAACAGATCAGACCCTCAGGATCCGGCGGAGCTGCTCCTCGGGGGTGTGGAGAAACGGCTGGAGCACGAGCATCCCCGTCGGGCCGATCGTTTTCCTCAGGTAATGGAGTTCGGCGATCTTCCCGCCGAGCTCGGGGTCGCGGGGAATCTCGAATCCCGCCTCCCGCATGAGGAGGAGCCCTTTCGCCTGGACCGAAAGCTCAAGGCGCAGCCGGAGCAGGCAGAGCATGTCGGCAAGAATCTCCCCCGGGAAACGGGACTGGAGCGCGTGAAGGTACTCTCCGATGCGGGTCTCGGCGAGCCGTCCGCTGGAGATCATCTCAAGAAGGTCACGGTCCGTGTCGAACCCGACGCCGAGCCACCGACGGGTGGCTGCTTCACTCCGCGCAAAAACGATCGACATGAGCACGGGGAGAAGCAGCACGATGAGCATCGTGGAGGCCACCGCCGGGATGAAGAAGTGATTGAATGCCGAGTGGAGGAGGACGGCAAGCAGGATCCCGGGCAGAAGCGTCCCCGCGTGCGCGCCCCCGGCACGGTCGGACATCACTTTTCCCACGATCCCGGCGATCGACGTCGCCGCTCCGTGCATCATCGCCGTGCCGAACCCGCGGACGAGCCAGAGGATGGCGCTGTGCGACCCGAGCGATGCGACATAGGAGACGTTCTCGACAAGCGCGAAACCGGCCCCGATCGCAAACCCCTGTATGGCGGTGTCCACAAGGAAGCCGGTCCTCCGGGTCGCCAGCAGATAGACGAGAAACGCCGCCTTGAGGGATTCCTCAACAAACGGAGCGACGTAGCGGGTGAATCCGGAGAGCCCTATGCCGCTTGAACCCATCAGGAGGGCATTGACCGGATACGCGACGCAGGCGGCGACGCACCCGGCCCCGAGCGCGGCAAAAAGCGACCGCGGGGGAACGAGCTTGTAGCTGTCAAACAGGAAAAGCGCGCCAAGGAAGACGCAGACGGGAACAAGGCCGAGCAGGAATTGCATGGGTCCTCCTCCGGCGTTCAGCGCAGTATTTTGAGCGACACCATGAATTCCTGCGCCATCTTCTCCCGCTTCTCCACGGCGGTCGCGTAGCCGAATGAGAGCGTTGATTCAAGAGCCGAGAAGAACACAAGCCGGAAATCGAGCTGCGCCCCGATGTCGCCGACCGTGGCTCCGAGCGCGGCGTCGTCCATGTTCGTGACGATTCCTCCGGAGAAGAGGGCGAGCTGCGCCCAGGTGCAATAGGCGGATTCGCCCCCGAAGCGCCTGAACCTGAGCGGGGGTAACACCCACTCAAGAAGGAGCTTGCCGAAGTTCGTGCCGCCGATGGAGTTCAGCGTGGCTCCGGGAAATGCATAGTACTGGCGGTAGCGGCGTATCACGCCGTGGTCCACCCAGTTGTTGCCGAAGCCTCCGAAGTAGAAATTCGAAAACGGTTCCGCCCGGTTCCCGGGAGAATACCCGGCGGCCGCGCGGAGCCAGATGGAAGAATGGTCGATAGGGAGGAGCGTCCCGCTCTCGAGCGAGCCGTAGACGCGGGGGTAGACCACGCCGTTTACCTCGTCATTCAGCGAGGCGAGCTCCCAGCGGATGCCGTTCTCTTCCTCCACCGCGCCGAGAGACCGCGTCAGGAGCGAGTATTTCACCGCCGCGTTGAATGAATAGAACGTGTTGAACGTCACGGCGATGTTTTGATATTCGGGGAGGCGCTCGAGCCCCCAGTACCCGGAGAGGCTCCCGGAGAACTCCATGCTTTCGGGCTCTTCGAACGTCAGGTAGTTCTTGTAGGCGAGTCCAAGAGACGATCCCTTCCGGCTCACGCGCGTCGGGCCGAAAATGTCATAGAAATCCGCGCCGTTCCAGGCGCCGCTGAGTTCCCATTCCCAGAAATTGTAATTGAACGAGGCGTGAAGCCTCTGGTCTCCGGTGACCGACCGGTTGGGCGTGTAGGAAGCGCTCAGATCGATCCGGTGGAGAAAAAGGGGATCGGAGAAATTGAACCGGAGACCGTACCCCGGATAGACTTTGTACCCTTCCACGACGGGATACACCGAAGCCAGGCGGATGTTCCCCATCGGACTGTACTCGCCCGACGACGTCGTCACCGAGTCCGCGTTGACCGCCGAGGGGGGAGGAAGAGCCCATGTTTTCAGAACCGGGAAGCTGTCGACGACGGCCTGTCCGAGATACCCGACGGGGCTTATGTCCGCGACCGTCCGGTCCGCGATCACGACCGGTTCAAAACCCCTGCCGGTGAAATGATACGCCAGGAGCGAATCCCGAGAGAGGGGAAGCGGCCTGAAGAATCCCGTTTCACCGTTGGTCACCCACTCCATGGTGTGCTTCGCAATGTCATACCGGACGATGTTCGATACGCCGCTGTAGTAGGAGCTGCCGAAAAGCCTGGTTCCATCTTCCGAGAAAACGAAATTGGCCGGCGTGCTGTTGACGAAGTCATAGAGCGTGTCATAGGATGCGCTTCCCGCCAGGAGCGCGGAGGTTTTCATGCGGATCAGGAACTGTTTCCCGCTGACGTGCGTGAGGGCACCGATGAGCTCGGAGCCGTCAGGCGAGATGTCGATATCGAATACGTCCTTCCCGTAGTCGAAGGAGAGGACCTGGTTCCATTCCCTGTACGGGTAAGGGATCCTCACCAGCGTGGAGATCCCGTTGAAGTGACGGACCCCCCAGAGCGAACGGTCCGCCCTGTTGAAGGCGAAGTCACCCGTCCTGACATCCTTCATGAGCAGGTGCGACTCGCCTGTCGGCACTTCGTACGAATACAGGTCCCGCCAGTGGTTGTTGTCCGCCGTATAGAAGAGGGTTCGGGTCGCCGGATCGAACGAGAGGGATGTGACATAGAAGAGCGCTCCCCCCCGCACTTCGTGGAGATTTTCGACCGCTCCCGTGGCAAGGTCGATCGAAGCGATGTGGGGCGTCTGTCCCGGAAAGTTGACTGCAACATACGTCCTGTGTGCCGGCTGATCGAGAAAGGACCGGGAGACCGATCCCATCGCTTCGCGTGTGACGTTCCGGTACGGCGTTATGGGGTACCGGCGGAGGGAATCGAGGTTCGCCTGCTGCCAGCGCTTCTCCCATGCAATCCACCGCTGCCACTCGTCGTCCAGCGAGGCGTGGTAGACTTCTTCAAACTGGCCCGAATATCCGGCGCTGCAGCCGGGAGACTGGATGAACCAGTCCAGAAGCGGCGCGGGGCCGTGCTGGAGGGCCAGATAGCTGATGAACCGGGTCCCGTAGAGGTAGGAGGCCGCGCCGACCTGGAAATCGACCTTCGTCCCTTCCGCTTCCAGCCCCACCACGTCAAATATGTAGCTCGAGTCCCTCACCATCGTGCGGAAGACCATCTCGTCGTATGCGCCAAGTGCGCGCCCCAGCCCCCCCGCCATCCACGTCTCCATGAATACCGCGATCGATTCGACGTACCACCGGGGCGCATACCAGCGGGGACCGGTGAGGTATGCGTAGACCATGGAAAGGGGCTGCTCGGGGATCGGAGCGACTTTCCCCAGGAACAGAGAACGGAAGAAGCTGTCCCCGGGGGAGGGCTTGTCCATTGTCATGACGTGCACCAGTTCGTGCATCATCATGAGGTTGAATCGTTCCTCCGCAGGCATGGTCTCGTACACGTAACTGAACGGGGCCAGCCCGATGCTCATGAAGTCGAACGGGACAGTGTTCGCCGCACCGGAGGCGTAATCACCGAAGTCCTGGAGGAGGACATTGACCTTCTCTGCCGGCTTGTAGTCGAACAGGCGGCTTTCGAAATGGAATGCGTTCTCGAAGCAGGCGATAATGTGAGGAACCAGGTATTCATGGGCTCGTGAATAGTAAACGAGCCGGAGGTGGTCAGTCTCCCGCTCGAATAGCTGTGCGTGAAGTCCGGAAGGGGACAACGCAGCGACAGCAGCGATCACGAAGAGTGTCCTGAGCGGATGGTTCATCCGGAGGGGGCGTGTCGGCTGTGTGGTGGGGAGGTGAAAAATATCAGGTGAGATTATCAGACTTTTCGGCACAAAAAGCAAGGCCGGGCCGCCTCTCCGCTCAGGTCAAAAATGAGGAGGCGTCCTTCTCATTCAAGAAGAACGCCTCCTGCAGCTTGACCACAAATCCCGCAAAGGGTCGCGACCTTATTGCTGCGCCGGAGCTCCGAATGCACCGCTTGTAAGCGCGGATGTGAACGCTGCGTTCGTGAGTGCCGCCTGCATTTCGGGGCTCGTGAGCGCCGCCTGGAGCGAAGGGCTCTGGAGCGCCGCCTGGAGTGCCGGAGCCTGCAGTGCCGCCTGGAGTGCCGGAGCCTGCAGCGCCGCCTGGAGAGCAGGAGTCTGCAGCGCCGCCTGAAGCGCGGGTGCACTCAGCGCCGCCTGGAGCGCAGGGCTCTGGAGTGCCGCCTGCAGTGCCGGGACTTGCAGTGCAGACTGCAGTGCCGGGGCCTGGAGCGCAGACTGGAGCGCCGGAGCCTGGAGTGCAGACTGCAGAGCCGGGGCCTGGAGCGCAGACTGGAGAGCCGGACTCTGCATCGCGGCCGAGAGCGCCGGAGACGACAGAGCTGCCCGCAGCTCGGAAGTCTTGAGTGCAGATTGAAGTGCAGGAGAGGCGAGCGTCGCCCGGAGCTGCGCGTTCAGGGCAGGGCCCGCCAGGTTCGCCGCCCTCATTGCAGCCGTCAGGTTACCCTTGCTGAGAGCCGACGTGAACGCCGGGGACGCCAGCGCCGCGGTGAATGCAGGCGATGAAAGCGCCGCCGTGAACGCAGGGGCTGAAAGCGCGGAAGCCAGCTGGGGCGTTGCCAGTGCAGCCGTGAAGGCCGGTGAGGCCATGGCGGCAGCGAGTTCGGGCGTCGCCAGTGCGGCCGCGAGGCCCGGCTGTGCAAGCGCCGAGGCGAGCTGGGGGGTAGCAAGCGCGGCCGTGAACGCCGGGCTGGACATCGCCGCCGTGAATGCGGGTGTGGCAAGTGCCGATTTGAATCCGTCGTTGTTTATGATCGCCTGGATCTTGTCGTTCTGCAGGATCTTCTGCACTTCGGGATTCTGCAGGCGGACATCGTTCTCGCTCATCTGGGCGGCCCGGTACTTGTTCGCCGCGCCGATCGTCCCTGAGGCGTTGTCGACCGGGGGCCAACCGTGAAGGACAACATACACGATGAAGCATGCTACCACGACTCCGGCGCCGATCCATATCGGACGCTTCGACTTGCCCTGGGGTGTTGCCGGTGAATTATCCATCTGTTCCTCCTGGGGGGATGGTTATTGGAAATCCGTAGCTAGGATGCCCGGTGTTTCAGCGAACCTGAATCTCCTTGCTGAACTTCCCGCCTTCCGCACACGCAATCTGCACCGAGATTCTGGAATCACGGTACACGCCGGTGAACGCGAGCGTACACTTCTGCGACCCGGTGCCGGTCATCTGGACAACGCCCTCATTGACGACGACGGGCCCCCCGGTGGATTGCACTTCGCGGACGTTCTCGAGTTTCACCCTTGACGGGTCGTAGGTGATTTTTGTCATCGTCGATGCGCCGCAGGTGAGCCTGAAGGTGAGCTCCTTCCCTGTCTCGGTCGGTATCGCGGTGAGCGTCCCTTTCGCCCCGCTGACGTCGATCTGGAATGTCTCGGCATGAGTCAGCAGCGTGCCCGTTGCCGCATCACCGGACACATTCGCGGAAGGCTGGGGATGTATCAGGAACATGAACAGCAGGGCCCCGGTAACAAGGCCGCCGGTGAACACTGTGCCGTAGCGGAGTACCGAGGGGGTCCCGAGGAGCGCACGGAGCGATGCAACCCGGGTCCGCCGGGGTTCCGGCGTGCTGATCCTGGAACGGATGTCCGCCCTGATCCTGTTCACGAGATTTGCCGGAGGCTCGACCTGAGGTACCGAGGAGAGCGCGGTTCCGAGAGCAGTTAGTTCGGCGTGGAGTTTGCGGGCCGACGGGTTGCGCCGTAGCGCCTGCGCGAGCTCCCGCTGCTCCGACGGGGAGAGGTCTCCATCCACATCTCTGTGTATCAGTTCACGAAGCTGTTCTCCGGTCATCCCTCCGTACCCCTTTCTTCTTCAGAATATCCTTAAACGTCTGCCGCGCACTGAAGAGCCGCGATTTTATCGTCTTCTCGGGGAGATCAAGAATCTGCGCGATCTCCCGGTACGACAGCCCCTGCATGTGCTTGAGCACGATCACCGCCCGCTGGTCCACGCTGAGCATCATCAGCCCGTCCTGAATCCGCCGCTCTTCTCTCACCGCGTCGTCGTCTTTTTCGTCCGCCGTCTCGGCCGCCAGATCGTTCCCGTCGAGTCCTTCGAACCGCTTTTTCTGCTCCAGGGCGTTGAGGGATTCATTGACCGCGATGCGGTAAAGCCAGCTGAAAAACTTGAACTGAGGATCAAACCGCTCCAGATTCTCGTACGCCTTGACGAACACCGATTGAGAAACGTCGGCCGCATCGTCGAAGTCTCTTACCATGCGGAAGGCGAGATTGAAGATCGTCCGCTGGTGTCTCTCCACAAGCACGTCGAAGGACTTGATTTCACCCGCACGGCATTGCCGAACGAGATCTTCGTCACTCTGCTCTGTCATAAATACAATCCGGCGCCAGGAAAGTTGGGGTTATTCGATCTCGAAAATCAGGTCAAAACGGGCTATTCTGAAGACATCCCGGACCATCCGGTTCATGTTGACGAGCTTTATGGCCTTCCCCCCCTTCTTCAGGCGTTGCTGAGTCGCAAGGAGAATCCCCAACCCCGCGCTGGATATGTAGTCCAGGTCCCTGAAATCCACTACCGCGGAAGCATCCAGGCTCGAAAGGATTTCCCGGGCTGTGTCGACCTGCGCGGCGTCGAATCTCCCGCTCAAGACTATCGTCCCCTTGTCGTTGACGGAAATGCTGAACATGCTACGTCTCCAGGTGTTTGGTCAGTGTGATTCTGCTCGTGCCGTCGACGTAATCGTATGTCAGGCCGTCAAGCATCTCCCGTGCGATGTGAATGCCCAGTCCGCCCGGCTTCCGCTCCTCGAACGGCACGTCGAACTGGGTCTGGGTCGCGCGCGTGACATCGAAGGGGACGGGAGTCTGTTCTTCGAGCCGGACCGTCACCGTCCGCCCGCTGCGGATCGCTTCGAGGTGAACGTCGTTGCCGGTCCCCCGGCCGTACTTCACGATGTTGGTGAAGAACTCCTCCACGGCCAGGTCGAGAACGTAGGAGGCCCGCTGGTCAAGGCGCTCCTCGG
The DNA here is from genome assembly GCA_003154425.1 of Ignavibacteriota bacterium. Taxonomy (GTDB): domain Bacteria; phylum Bacteroidota; class Ignavibacteria; order UBA10030; family UBA6906; genus Fen-1273. The sequence goes on along the minus strand of PMDK01000157.1, from coordinate 4,573 downwards.
CCGCAAACCTGCGAAGAAAGCCGAAGACCGCGTCGAGCGATCGTATGTCCTTGTCGAATTGCTGGCGCATCATCCCCACCGTCCCCGCTCCGGTTCTCCTTACTAGAGCCGCTTGATGACCACGATTGTCATATCATCCGCCTGCGGAGCTGTTCCGGCATGTTCACGCACCGCACCGATGATCGCGTCGATGATTCCGGCCGCGCCCAGCGCCCTGCGCTCCGCGACAACGGACTCGATCTTCTTGTCGCCGAACTGCACCTGCCGGGGATCCACCGCCTCCGTGATGCCGTCGGAATAGACAACGACGACATCACCGGGTGAGAGCCGTATTACTTCTTCCTGGTAGGGAAAATCCTCCATGATGCTCAGGACGAGCCCCCCGGTCGCCAGCCTCTGCGGCGCCCCGGGTCCGGAGAAGTGGAACGGGTTGTCGTGCCCGGCGTTGCAGTAGGTCAATGTATGATTGGTGGTGTCCAGCCGGCTATAGAAGAGTGTGACGAACTTATCGGAGCTCGTGCTCTGGTGAAGGAGCTTGTTCGCCCGCTGCACGCAAACGGCCGCGGTGGGACTCGCGAGCGTCTGCCCCCGGAGAGTCGCCTGGACGTTCGCCATCAGGAGAGAGGCCGGGAGCCCCTTCCCCGAAACGTCCGCGAGGCAGACCGCGAGGTGGGTATCGTCAACCGGGATGAAGTCGTAGGCATCTCCTCCCACAAGCTGGGCAGGGATGCTTACCCCCGCTATGTCGTACCCGGGGACAACGGGGGGGGTCTTCGGGAGGAGGTCCATCTGTATCGTCGCCGCAAGGCGGACTTCCTCTTTCATCTTCTGAAGAGCCCGCTCGTCTTCATAGAGTCGCGCATTCTCCACGATCTGCGCGGATTGTCCCGCGATGATCGCCAGCAGGCGCTGATCTTCGTCCGTGAATGTCGCCCCGTCCCTTTTGTTATAGACGGTGAGGACGCCCACCAGGGTCGATTTGACCATCATCGGGACGCACAGGAGCGAACGGATCGATTCGTCCCACTGGACCCCCCGGAAACGCTCGTCGGTCCGGGGATCGTTGACCGTGAGAGGCTTCTTGTTGAGGTGCATCCAGCCGAGGAGGCTCTGGCTGAAATGGTACTGGGGGGACTCCAGGGAGCTGGCCATCGTGCGGACGAGTGTCTTCATCACGTCCTGGGAGCGGTGGTCAACCAGCGTAATAACCCCCTGCTCGGCGCGTATCGCGCGGATCGACCGGTGTATGATCGTCCGCATTATGTCCTGCAGGTTCACCGAGGCCCCGATGGCCCGGGCAAGGTCATTGAGAATCGACAGCTCCTCGACCGCTCTTTTCAGCCTGCGGTTTTCCTCTTGCTGGGATAGTCCACCCGTGCCGGGAGCGTCCTGGGGAGCCATGAGATTGGATGAGAAAGAGATCGGGGAGAATTGATCAGAAAGTACGGAAACGCGGGGTCAAAAAGCAAGGCCGGGGTCCGTACTGCAGGACCCCGGCACATGGTGCGGGATGGACCCTTTTTGTCTTACCGCGGAAGCACAGGGGGTTGCGGCGTGAAGGCGGGGGCCTTGGATTTGAAGACCGCATATCCGATGAGCCCGCCGATCAAACCGAACAGGGGGTCGATGATCACGTGGAATACGAACGTAATGCCGATAATCCCCCGGTTGCTCGTCAGTCCCTGTATCATCTTCATTGTTTCGGGGGGGATCTGATTCCCTAGTCCCATATCCTGAAGCCGCTGCATCCCCCCCCCCATCGCCATGCCGAAGACGAAGTGGAACAAAGCGGTAAGTATCACCGTCACGATCGCCCCCGCGACTCCGGCGAGAGCCCCGAGCCCCAGACCGTCACTGCTGGAGAGGGGGGGGCTGGATTCGTTCAGGTCTTTCTTGTAAAAGAAGACCGCCATGAATCCCCCGAGCATGATCCCCGCGCAACAGAAGCAGTTGACGAGGCTCAGAATAGGTATGCCGGAGATCACTCCCATGATCACGCCGCCATAGAGAGCAGGCATAAGTTTCCCCGGTTTTTCAGGCATCGATGGGTCCTTTCTTGAATTGGATCGAAGATGGATTGTACTGGGTGAACATCTGGCTGATCCCTTCAACGGCGCCCGGGATGATGAGAAAAGGAAGGAGTATGCCGAACCATGCTCCCGTCACCGCACGCAGGGCGTTCGAGGATTCGTGAAGGCCGGCCGCCTCGAACATGACATCGAGAATCATCGGCGCGAGTGCAACGACGAGGAACGTCCTCCCCGGCCGGGCCCCACGCAGGATGCGCCTCGCAAAGGGGTACGCAATCGTGCCGGAAAGGAATCCGAAGTAAATGGCAGAGCACCTGCCGCACACCGCGAGCGGCCAACCAAAGAGATGAAACGAACGGGCGCCCAACTGATGACAGAGCGGGCTGAAGAATGCGTACAGGATGGCCCCGAACGGTACGAAGGCAGGGGTGGAAGCCGCAACCGGCGCCAGAACGATGAGAGCGCACCAGGCAGAGGCGCCTGAAAGTATCACCATATACGTGAGCCGGGCGAATCGCATGGCAGAACATACCCGAAAATCCTCCCAGAATCAAGTGGAGTCCGGTAAACTCCGTCTTGATTTTCAGAACCGGGGCGGGTATATTTTGCCATGACAATGCCTCCTCATCCCCGCCGCTTCATGATAGGTCTCGTACAGATGTCGCTGAGCGATGACTCCGACGAAAACCTCCGGCATGCCAGGGACATGATTCGCGAGGCAGCCGGGAAGGGTGCCCGCGTGATATGCCTCCCGGAGCTCTTCCGCTCCCGCTATTTTTGCCAGCGCGAGGATGCTGCAATGTTCGATCTCGCGGAAAGCGTCCCGGGACCGACGACGAATGCTCTCGGTGAGACCGCGAAATCACTCGGCGTGGTCATCATCGCCCCGGTGTTCGAACGGAGGGGCCCCGGGTTGTACCACAACAGCGCGGCCGTCATCGACGCCGACGGGCGGATCGCCGGCTTCTACAGGAAAATGCACATCCCCGACGACCCCTCATATTTCGAGAAGTTCTATTTCACACCCGGGGATCTCGGGTTTGGTGCATTCGATACGGCGGCGGGGAGAGTCGGGACGCTCATTTGCTGGGACCAGTGGTACCCGGAGGCAGCGCGCCTGACCGCGATGCAGGGGGCCGACGTGCTCTTCTATCCGACGGCGATCGGATGGCACCCGTCCGAGAAGGCGGCAAACGGCCAGACGCAGCGTGAGGCATGGAAGACGGTGCAGAGGGGGCATGCCGTGGCCAACGGGATCTACGTCGCCGCGGTGAACCGCGTCGGCCATGAATCCCCCGCCGGAGGGGGAGCGGGGATCGAGTTCTGGGGGTCGTCGTTTATCGCCGATCCCCAGGGGACGGTGCTCGCTGAAGCCTCTTCGGAGAACGAGGAGATACTCTTTGCAGTGGTGGACACCGGCCACATGGAGGACGTGCGGCGGAACTGGCCCTTCCTCCGGGACCGGCGGATAGACGCCTACGGCGGCATCACACGCCGGTTTCTCGATGACGAACCCTGGAGCATCGCCCCATAGCACACACCCACGACACTCCCGCGACGGCGGGATTTCACATGCCGGCGGAATGGGAGAAGCACGAGGCCACCTGGATCGGCTGGCCCCACAACAGGTCCGATTGGCCCGGCAAGTTCACCTGCATCCCGTGGGTCTACGGTGAAATCGTCCGGAAAGTCGCCGCAGGCGAGCTGCTCCGGATCATCGTCGAATCGAAATCGCATGAAGGGTCCGCACGGAGGGTCCTTACGAAGGCGGGGGTGGATCCCGCACAGACCGAGTTCTTCCGTTTCCCCACGGACCGGGGGTGGACAAGAGACTTCGGACCGATTGCCGTCAGGCGGGATGACGCCGAGACGGCGATCGTGGATTTCCGGTTCAACGGCTGGGCGAGATACCCGGACTGGAAGAAGGACGCGAAGATTCACTCCCGCGCCGCGAAGGCGCTGGGGCTCCGGCTCTTCCGTCCGGCCGTGGACGGAAGACAGTTCGTCCTCGAAGGGGGCTCGATCGACGTGAACGGACGGGGGTCGCTCCTCTCGACAGAAGAGTGCCTGCTTGACCAGAAGATACAGGCGCGCAATCCGGGAGCGACGCGCGATCAAATCGAGCGCGCACTCCGCGATGCGCTTGGCGTCACGAACGTGCTCTGGCTCGGAAAGGGGATAGCAGGGGACGATACACACGGACACGTTGACGACATCGCACGGTTCGTGAACGCCCGAACGATTGTTGCGTGCGATGAACGGAACGCGTCCGACCCCAACTACGCCCCCCTGAACGAGAACCGCGAACGGCTTTCCGGCATGCGGCTCGAGGACGGCTCGAGGCCTGACGTGGTCCTGCTTCCCATGCCCTCCCCTCTGTTCTTCGGCGGTCTCCGCGTCCCGGCAAGCTACGCGAACTTCTACATTGCAAACGCGTGTGTTCTCGTACCGACGTTCAACGATCCCCGCGACCGCACCGCGCTCGGCATACTCTCGGAGCTCTTCACCGACAGACCCGTCCTCGGCATACACGCCGTCGACCT
>PMDK01000021.1 GCA_003154425.1 Ignavibacteriota bacterium | reverse complement strand
ACAAGGACCGCCTCGCCGTGGTGATCGGCGATGCGGCGAGTAAGGGTCTCTCGGCCGCCGCGCAGGCCCTGTACGTCTCCGGCGCAATCCGGATGGGGGTCGAGTTCCAGACGAAGATAAGCACGCTGATCGGACGGCTGAACCGGCTTGTCAACAAGACATTCACCACCGAGCATTTTATCTCGATGGTCTTTGCCGAGTTCGCCGACTCGAACAATGGACTCGTGACGTACGTGAACGCAGGACATTGTTTCCCGATTGTCCTCCACGCGGCAACCGGGCAGACCGAGGAACTGGGAGCGACGGGACAGATCATCGGCCCTTTCCCCGAGGAGAAGTACCGGACCGAATTCACGATCATGCGTCGCGGCGACATCATGATGCTCTACACCGACGGCATCGTCGAGGCGTCGAACGAGAAACGGGAAATGTACGGAGAAGAGCGGTTGATCGCCAAACTGAAGGAATTCAAGTCGAAATCACCAAAGGCGATCTGTGAGTTGATCATCGAAGATGTGCAGGTGCACAACAGGCTGATAGATTACTCAGACGACAAGACCATCGTGATCATACGCCGGAGCAGGTGACTGCCCGAGCGATCATCCCCACAACCATCAAAGGAGAGCCGTCATGAAAAAGTTCATCGGTGTGATGTTCCTTGTCCTGGCATTCGTCGGCGCCCAGGTCTCTGTCTACTCCCAGGAGAAGACCGAAAAGCCGGGGGAGAAGATGGAGAAGAAGGGAGAGAAGATGGAGAAGAAGGGAGAGGTGATGGAGAAGGAGGGGAAACATATGGAGCACAAGGGAGNNAGGGAGAAAAGATGGGAAAGAAGGGTGAGATGATGCAGAAGGAGGGGAAACACCTGGAGGACAAGGGAGAGAAGATGGAGAAGAAGGAAGGCGAGAAGTAAACTTCAGCTGTTCGCAGTACGTTGTGCAGATGGTGGCGCCGGAGGCGCCACCATTGTTTTTAGCGGACGAGCGTCATGCTCCTGACCAGCGTACCGAAGGGGGTCGTGATCCGGCAGAGGTAGACGCCGCTTGCAACGCCCGCGCCCCTGAATGCCGCCGTGTACCTCCCCCCCGGCTGGACGGCATCGACGAGCGTCGCCACTTCGCGTCCCAGTATGTCGTAGATCCGGAGCGAGACATGTCCCGAGCCCGGGAGCCGGTACCCGATCGACGTCGAAGGGTTGAACGGGTTGGGATAATTCTGCTCGAGCGCCAGCACCGCCGGGAGAGCCGGGGGCCCGTCGATCGAGGCCGGCCCGCTCCCCGCAAACCGGTACACCGAGGCCAGGCCGCCGTAGCTGACGATGTAGAGCTCGTTGAACTGGTCGGTACCGAACGATGAGATCGTAAACGGAGCCTGCACCAGCATCGAGTCGGCCGCGATGAGTCCGTCCGCGTACCGGAGCATCCAGATCCGCCCGCTCCCGTAATCGCCGTAGATGTATGCCCCGGCGAGAAACGGCAGGCGGGATCCGCGGTAGACATATCCCCCGGTTATCGAGATCCCGAGGGAGTGCGGGTAGTCCTTGACCGGGAATATGAGACCCGTCGTATCGCAGGAGGCCGCCGGCGGCCGGCAGATTTTCCCCTCGGTGATGTTCCATCCGTAATTCCCCCCCCGCGTGACGATGTCGATTTCCTCCCTTGTGTCCTGTCCGACATCTCCCGCCCACAGGACCCCCGTGGGGGGATCGAAGCTCCATCGCCAGGGGTTCCGGAGCCCGAGCGCCCAGATTTCTTCCTTCCAGCCGGAGGAGTTGCCTGCAAACGGGTTGTCGGGGGGTATCCTGTAGTGTTCCGACGCTGTCGTGTCGTTCACGTCGATCCGGAGCATCTTTCCGAGGAGCGTCGTCCTGTGTTGTCCGTTGGTATCGGGATCGTTCGCGCTCCCGCCGTCCCCCATCCCGATGTAGAGATACCCGTCGGGCCCGAACGAGATCATCCCTCCGTTGTGGTTCGGGAAGGGCTGGTTGATCTCGATGATCCTGAATTCACTCGAGGGATCCCCCCTTTCCGGATCACCTGTGAGAACCCGGTACCGTGCCACGACCGTCCGGAGCGGATTCGGCGCGGTGTAGTTGACGTAGAAGTATCCGTTGGTCCTGTAGTCCGGATGGAATGCGAGGCCAAGGAGCCCCTCCTCCCCCTTGACGGCACTCAGTTTCGGGGTGATGTGCAGGAATGTATCGTCGACGGCGACCGCCGAATCGTTGGGGAATACGAGTATGTTCCCGTCCTGCTGGACCACGAAGATCCGGTTGGTGCCGTCTCCGGCGTGCGTGAGGAATACCGGGACGTTGAACGTGAGGCGGGGAAAAGCCTTAACGAGCGAAACACTCTGCGCGGTCCCTGCCGGGGCGGCGAGGAACCACGCGAGCATCAATGTCCGGAGCCGGCGCGTGACGGTGGTTCCTCCGGGGGTCACTTCGAGACCACCATTTTTCTTGTTTCTGCGAAACCGGGTACGATAAGACGGTAGAAATAAATCCCGCTCGGGAGATTCATGCTCGCGATCCCCACCTCGTACGTCCCCGCCTGCTGAGTTCCGTCGTACAGCCGGGCCACCTCCTGTCCCAGCAGGTTGAACACGGTGATGCGCACATAACCGTCACGCGGGACCGAATATCTGATCTCCGGCTCGGGATTTACCGGAACGAACGAACCGGGGAAATTCTGCTCGAGGACAGGCTCGACGTGCCGGGCTCTTTCACGGCCGAGGAACTTCGAGAAGATCA
>PMDK01000200.1 GCA_003154425.1 Ignavibacteriota bacterium | reverse complement strand
AGCGGAAAGGGCGTGTCGCACGAAATCCCCGGACCGGGGAGCAGGTGATGGTCGGGGAGCACTGGGTTCCCCTGTTCAAGGTGTCCAAGGAAGTCAAAAGTCTTGTCAATGAAAACCTGCAGAAGGTTCAGTCCTGATGGCGGTTGCGAAGCTGGTGTGCGGAGATTGCGGAGGAGCGCTTGCACAGTCAGATGTTCGCTGTCCTTCGTGCGGGGCATCGATCGAGAAAGCGGGGGCTCCTCCTCAGCAGGCAGCCTGCGGCGTGTGCGGCCAGCAGAACGCTTCCGGGGAGGAGTTCTGCCTCTCATGCGGGGCCCGTCTGGGAGCCCGTCCGCCTCGGCGTCCGGGGAAGTCACAGAAGCCCGCCGGGCAGCCCCGGAAGCCGGGTGGGGGGACCGCAGGGAGTGTGGGGGTGTGGCAGGTCATATCCGGAGTGGCGGTTCTCGCTCTTCTCTCATACCTGGTGTACCTGCAGATTTGGGGGACGAAGCCGCCGCCGCCGATTTCCCCCGCCGCGCCGGAGAGCCCGCCCCTGTCCGATATCGGTCTGAAATCAGTCGATCTGAAGCCCCTGGAGGATGCCGTCCGGAATCGCCCCTCCGATGCGGGCGCACAGCTCATGCTCGCCAACGCGCTCCACGACAACCGGATGATGTCGCGCGCGGTCGATGCTTACAGGAAGTATCTGACAATGCGCCCGAAGGATCCCGATGCGAGGACCGATCTCGGCATCTGCTACTTCCAGCAGGCGCAGGCGGATTCCGTTAACCGTGAGTCGTTGCTCCACGAGGCTGCCAACGCAATGGAAGAAGCCTTCAACAGCGCTCCGCGGCCCCACCAGCCGTCGGCGTTCAACCTGGGCGTGGTCTATCTCCACCTCAGTGATCTCGAAGAATCCAACAAGTGGTTCAGGAGGGCGGTCGAGATCAACCGGGAATCCGACCTCGGCAAGCGGGCGCAGAACCTGATCACGCAGCACGCTGTTCCACAATAGCAGAAAGGAGAGGACATGCCCAGCGGAAAAAAAAGAAAGCGTCACAAAATGGCGACACACAAACGCAAGAAGCGCCTGAGGAAAATGCGTCACAAGAAGAAGATCCGGTAGAACGCGGGCATCCCGCGCTCATGCGGGATGCTTCCTTTCTCCCTGTCGCCGGTGTGTTGATTCTTTGAGGGGATCTTGGTATCATAGCTTTCGAACCTGAATCTCAAGTCAGATCAGACAGTTGAGGTGATCATGCAACAGGACAATAGCGGAATGCTGAAGGGATTGATCATCGGCGTGCTGGCGGGAGGTGCTGTCGGGGCCCTTGTCGCACTGCTGTACGCCCCGAAGAGCGGCCGCGAGCTCCGGGCCGATATCAAGGAGAAAGCTGACGGACTCATGGAAGGTGCCGAGGAATACATGTCTGCCGCCAGGTCAAAGGCAGGCGAGATCGTCAGCGACGCGAAGAAACGCTCCGATCAGCTTATCACCGACGCGAAACACAAGGCTGACTCTCTGCTCGAGGATGCGGACAAGATCATTTCCGATGCCCGCACGAAGGCCTCCCCGCTTGTCCAGGAAGGCACCCGTTTGAAGAACGCCGTCAAAGCGGGGATCGACGCCTTCAAGGAAAAAGACGAACGCCGCAGGTCCTGAACGATCCTGCACCTCTGAGAGGAGATTTCTGTGGAACCAGTTCTTGTGATAGCTCTTATCCTCGCACTCCTCTGTCTTTCCGCCCTCTGCATCTATCTCATCGTGGTCCTGGTGCGCGTCAAGGATACGCTGAACAGCGTGGAGAAAGACTTCAAAGAGATGACCTCCCGCACCGTGCCGATCCTTGAGAACCTGGAATACATCACCGCGCGGGTCAAGAGCATAACGGAAAACATCGACGACCAGGTCATGGTTGTGCGCGAATCGATATCGTCGGTGAAGCAGATCGCCGACAACATCGTCGCAATGGAGCGCAAGGTCCAGGACCGCATCGAAGGACCGATACTGGATTCCGTCGCCTTCGTGGCGTCCGTGTTCAACGGTGTGCGGACGTTCTTCGACCGGCTCCGCTTCTGACGCTGCGGGAACCCTCCCGGAGCGCCGTCCCCTGTTCTCATTCACCGTCCGCCGCAGCACTCTGCACGGGGCGCCGTCCCCGCCGTCAGTCACTTGGAGGAAATACAACCGACATGAAAGAATTCACACCCGACCACATCAGAAACCTGGCCTTGATCGGCCACGGAGGCTCGGGGAAGACGTCGATGGCTGAAGCGATGCTCTTCTCCGCCGGGAGCACGACACGCCTAGGCAGGGTAGAAGAGGGTAATACCCTCTCCGACTACCACCCCGATGAGATCGAGCGCCAGATCTCGATCAACGCCTCCCTCCTCTTTTGCGAATGGAAAAACTACAAGATCAACATCCTGGACACCCCCGGGTACACGGACTTCACGGGCGAGGTGAAGGCCTCCCTCCGGGTCGCGGACACGGCGGTCGTCCTGCTCAAAGCCGTCGAAGGGGCGGAGGTGGGGACCGAGATCGTCTGGAAGTACACCGCGGAGTTTGGCAATGCCTCGATCTTTGTTGTGAACAAGCTGGACCAGGAAAATGCCGACTTCGAAAAGACGCTCCAGCAATCCCGCGAGATGATAAGTCACGACATCGTCCCTGTCCAGTTCCCGCTCAAGGCGGGACTCGGATTCGACAGCATCGTCGATGTCCTCCGCATGAAGCTTTTGAAGTTCCAGCCGGGGAGCACCGGCAAGTATACTGAAACAGAGATACCGGCGGAAGCCCGGGAGAAGGCGCAGGAGATGCGCCAGGGTCTTCTCGAGCTGATCGCCGAAACCGACGAGAACCTCCTCAACAGGTACCTGGAGCAGGGCGGGCTGACGGACGACGAGTTGCGTCAGGGACTGCGCAGCGGCATCTCCTCCCGGAAGCTGTTTCCGCTTCTCTGCTCCGCTTCGACCGGCAACGTGGGGGTGTCGACGCTTCTGGATTTCATCATTGAGTACGCTCCCGCGCCGGTCGACCGGGGCGATCTTCACGGCACGAGTCCGGCGGGAGAAGGTGAGGCGAAAGACATAGTTTCCCGGCAGGACCCAGCGGGCCCGCCGTCTCTCTTTGTCTTCAAGACCGTGTCGGAATCGCATGTGGGGGAGTTGTCGTTCTTCCGCGTCTGCTCGGGAAGCGTCAGCCCCGGCCTCGACATGGTCAATGAGAACAACGGCAAGACCGAACGCCTGGCTCAGCTCTTCGTCATGAACGGCAAGGACCGGAAGGAAATCAACCGTCTCGCCGCGGGCGACCTCGGGGCGGTCGTCAAGCTCAAGGATACGCATACGAACAACACGCTGAGCAGCAAGAATTTCCCGGTCGTCTATACGCCGGTGGAATTTCCACTGCCGGTCTTCCACGCGGCAATTAATCCGAAGGCAAAAGGAGACGAGGACAGGATGTCGACCGGGCTCCATGCCATCCATCAGGAAGACCCTACGTTCGTGTTCCATGTGGAGGGGGAGCTTCATCAGACGATTATCAGCGGCCAGGGGGAACTCCACCTGGATATCGTTGTCAAGCGGCTGAAGCAGCGGTACAACGTGGAAGTGGATCTTGCCGAACCCCGCGTGGCTTACCGTGAGACGATCAAGGCAATCGTGAAGGACTCCGAGTACAAGCACAAGAAGCAGACGGGGGGGCACGGCCAGTACGGCCACGTGCACCTGCGGCTCGAGCCCCTCAAGAGGGGACAGGGCTTCGAGTTCCTCGATGAGATCGTGGGGGGGGTCGTTCCGGGAAAGTTCATTCCGGCGGTGGAGAAAGGGGTCGTCGAGTCGATGAAGGAGGGGGTCCTCGCCGGGTATCCCGTCGTCGATGTCAGGGTGGCGCTCCATTACGGATCGTACCATGATGTCGACTCCTCGGAAATGGCGTTCAAGATCGCAGGGTTGCAGGCATTCAGGAAGGGATTTCTGGAAGCGAGACCCATCCTTCTGGAGCCTATCTACAACATCGAGGTCAAGGTCCCCGAGGATGCGATGGGGGACGTGATGGGTGATATCTCCTCAAGGCGCGGAAAGATCGCCGGAATGGAAGGTGCAGGCCGCTACCAGATCATCCGGGCCCAGGTTCCCGCCGCGGAACTTTACAAGTACGCAACGATCCTGCGGTCGAAAACCGGCGGCCGGGGCGTGTTCAGCGCGAGCATGTCGCACTATGAAGAAGTGCCTCGCGAAGTGGCCGAAAAGGTGATCGCCGCCTCCGAAAAGGCGAAGGAAAAGGCTGCCTGATCGGGTGAAAAGGGGCAGATGGGAATAGAGTGGGTCGGGGGCCGGGGGCAGGGGCCCCCTCCCTTTTTATATCACCTTTCCGGGATGAAAGGGGACGGTCATGAAGCGGATGTGGTCTCCGTGGCGCTCTCAGTATATACAGTCGTTCAGCACAGGGCCGAAGAGGAAAAGGAAAGAGAGCATTTTTCGGGTCGCGCTCAGATCGCGTGACGATAAAAAAAACCTCGTCCTGTGGCGCGGCAAGCATTGCTTTGTGATCATGAACAGGTATCCGTACAACAGTGGCCACGTCATGATCGTACCGAACCGGCAGACCGCGGACGTGCAGGATCTGACCCGGGCGGAGCTGACTGAGATCATGCTGACTGCCCGGAGGGCGATGAAGGCGCTCGATGCGCTGATGCACCCTCAGGGATACAATTTCGGCGCGAATTTCGGGAGAGCGGCGGGGGCCGGGATCGACGACCATGTCCACTTTCATATCGTCCCCCGCTGGAACGGGGACACGAACTTCATGCCGGCACTTTCCGACACGAAGGTGATCTCCGAGGATATGAACGTGACCTGGGACAAGTTGCGCAAATTGATATAAAAATGCGCAGATCTTGAGTTAAACGTCGGTTTTTCCGGAGTGTCTAATATTTGCCGCCACACTGACTGTTGAAGGTTGATGGAACCCCGCTCGGATATTGAGCTCGTCCAGGAGGTTCGGAACGGCCGGCGGCAGGCCTTTACCGAGCTGATGAGGAAGTACCAGGAGCGGGTGTACTGGGTGGCTCGCCGGATCGTCGGCTCGCATGACGATGCGGACGACATAGTGCAGGAGACTTTTGTCAAGGCGTACCTGGCGCTGGGCGAATTCCGCGGTGACTCGAGCTTCTTCACGTGGATATACAGGATCGCCGTGAACCTGTCGCTGAACGCCCTGCGGAAGCGGCAGGTGTTGAACTATCTGCACGAAAGCGAGCTCCTGAGCCGGATCCTCTCCTCATCGGAGGACCCGGAGAAGGATCTCGAGAATTCCGAGACTGAATCGGCACTCCAGCGGGCCGTCGCGACGCTCCCTGAGAAACAGAAGGCCGTTTTCGTCATGCGCTTCTTTGACGAAATGCCCTATGAGGAAATCGGACGCGTGTTGAAGACGTCGGTCGGAGGCCTGAAGGCAAACTACTTTCACGCGCTCAGAAAAGTGCGGGAGTACATGCGCAATGAAATACAGGATGGAGAAAAGCCCCCTCACGGGTGATGCCGAGCGTGAGCTCACCTCTGAAATACGGCAGCTTGCCGCGCCGTCGGCAGGGGGGGAGAGATCCGCCCCCCCCGACGCGTACTGGCAGAATCTTGTCGTGAAAACAAACAGAAAGATCGACGATGCCACGAGCGGAAAGGCGCTGTCGATCAGCTGGGCCGCACGGGTCGCGATACCGGGGGTGGTCGCTATCGTATCGTTCCTCGTCGGACTTCACTACTACGTCCCCGACGCTTCCCGGCACGGGCCCTCTGTGGCGGACGTCGTACTCGGCCTCCCCCCGGCGACGATCGACTCGCTGCTTGTCGACCCTTCGGGAGAGGACCCGTCCTTGTCGGTCGAAGATGTGGGGGCAGACGTGTTCGTGTTCTCGCGACAGCAGATCGCCGAGTATCTGATCGACAACGGGAATCCCGGTGCAGCAGTCGAGGGGATCTCCGACCGTGAAGCCAACACGGTCCTGAACGTGCTCGCTTCGGAACACAAATAACGGACTGAGAAGAAAGGACGAAGGATGCCATGAAAAACCCGCGGCGCTACATGCATGCCTGCTTTCTCCTCCTCCCCTCATTGCTCTTCGCCCAGCCAGTTCGTCAGGGAGAAACGGTGGGGCCGGATCGTCCCTATGAACGGATCGAAAACCTGAGGAAGGTGCGGCTCGTGGAAATACTCGAGCTGAAAGAGGACCAGTCTGTCCGGTTCCTTGCCCGTATGAACGACCACGACAACGCCCGGCGTACGCTCATGAAGGACCGGGGGGAGGCGTTGGACAGGCTCGAACGTCTGATACGCAACAAGGCTGACGACGGTGAGTATGAAAAGGCCTTTGCTGATGTCGCAGCCATCGACGAAAGGATGACCATGGAGAGGAAGAGCTTCTTCGCCGGACTCAACGACATACTCACTCCGATTCAACGTGCGAAAATGCTGATATTTGAAAGACGCTTTGAAAAGGAGCTTCGTGAAGCCATGCGGGAAGCTCAACGCCGTCGCAGGGAGCCGGAGAGTCAGTAGTCTAATCCGCCTCAAATAAAGGGGGGCTCCGTCCACCCCAATCCACCGATTTAGCCGCTTCTGGATCCCTCCGCGGAGATGAAATTCCTAATAATGCCACCCTTTTCCTATCCATGAAAAAAGGACCTGTTTAATATGTCAACTGTGTGTAGAAATTATTAACATAGTGTCGGTATAACGGCCAAATTATCAGATTTTTGGCTGTTGTTCCTACGCTCTCCTCCTCCATCCCCCCCCCGAGCGTCACGCAATTCTCTGGCATGCCGATTGCCTCATACGGCCTAGATTACTGAGTTTCGCTCCGCCCCTCCCGTGGGGTTCTTTCTTTCATTAAAAACAAAGGAACCAGACAATGAAACGCGCTGCTACCGCTTGTTTGATCCTGGTCGCGTTCCTGCTGCTCGTGGCCATGGCATTCACCGCCTCGGCACAGGTGGTGAATCTCAAGATCGAGGCGATCTGGCCGACGAAATTCGGCACAGGGGCGCAGAAGCCCGCCGCATCGACATTGCCGGTCTCAACGGGACTCAGCGTCGTGCCTGTGGGCATGAAGGTGTATTTCGTTGCCGACACCACCGGCTCGGGAGCGACAACAGTCTCCTCGTTCTCCTGGAGCGTTCCCCTGCGGCCTAACGGGTCGACGGCGAACTTCGCTCAGACCGGGACGATCAAGGATACGCTGGTTCCCGATCTCGAGGGCCTCTATATCGTCCAGCTTGTCTCCGGCGGAAAGACGATGACACAGACCCTCACCGCGAGCAAATTCAAGGGCTCGACGATTGCGACCGACTGCGGTCTCTGCCACGCCGTCGTACCGAAGGCGCAGGCAGCGTGGAACCAGTGGAAGACGAGCGATCACGCAACGATGTTCCTGCGGGGCATCTCCGGCATGCTGGAAGTGGAGCCCAATCCCACCCGGGGTGATTCGGTCGGTTCCTACGGGGCCAACTGCGTGAAGTGCCACACGACGGGCTGGGACCAGACGGCCAACAACGGAAATTTCGGTTACATCGCACACAAGATGAACGGCGCAAGCCCGGCCTGGGACACGACCTGGGTGAAGAACCCGTCGGTGACCGGCTCGTACATCAAGACCAATGACACATCAAACTGGCATCAGGTGACGGCCACATATGCAAACCTGGTCCCGACGGCGACCATCGGCTGCGAGGATTGCCACGGCCCGGCGAACTATCATTCGACGACCGGATCGAAGCTCGGCATCAGCAGGTCGAGCGACGCATGCATGCAGTGCCATGCTGCCAACCCGGCCGGCGGCCACCACGCGCTCGGGAGCTACTGGCTCACGTCGGTGCACGCGCAGCTGCCGAACGGATCGCACACCAACCAGACGGGCTGCTATCCGTGCCACAGCGGTTCAGCGTTTGTCACCTGGATAAAGGCGGGCAAATCATCCAGCGCTCCGTATGACACGACGACGATCGGCGGGCAGCCCTCGCCGACAAACGACGGCAACGTGGCGATCGGTTGCCCCACGTGCCATGATCCCCACACGATGGAGCTCCGCACGACGAAGCTCGACTCGCTCCGTAACGGCTACCTTCCCCCGGCGAATGTCGGCGGCAAGGGGCAGCTCTGCATGAACTGCCATAACTCACGCTACAGCGTGGCGGCAAAAGTGACGAACAAAGCCCCGTACTACGGGTTCAGCGACCGCTACGGTCCGCATCACAACCCCCAGGCCGACATGTACTTCGGTTCGAACGGCTACCAGTACGGCGATGCGACGATCACCGGTCTGATGACGCATGCCACCGCGTCGGATGCGTGCGTGACATGCCACATGGCTCCCGGCGCAAACCCGGGGAACCTGACACAGGCCGGCCACACGTGGGCCATGGTCGACAGTGCGGGTAATCCGACCGTAGGCGGCCTGCTCGCATGCCAGCCCTGCCACGGGCAGATCACAAAGTATACCGACATACGGGCTTCCGCCGACTACGACCAGAACGGAAAGATCGAGGGGGTCCAGACGGAAATCCTCGGGCTCCTCGCCAGGCTGAAAAACCGCCTCCCGCAGGACTCGACGGGCGAGGTGATCTCCATGCTGGCCGACTCACTGAAGGTGAAGGGGAACCAGAAGATGGTCGGCGATATCTGGAACTACTGGTTCGTCAAGGAAGACAGGAGCATCGGCGTGCACAATCCGAAATACGCCATTGCGCTCCTCCAGAAGGCTCTCAACATCACGTTCACCGGCGTCAAGGCTGTCGGTCCCGCGCCGGCGTCGTTCGCCCTGAACCAGAACTACCCGAACCCGTTCAACCCGACGACGAACATCGAGTTTGCGATCCCGCAGCATGAGACTGTCAAGCTCGAAGTCTATGACATACTCGGGCGCCTTGTCACGACACTGGCGAACAGCGACATGCCGGCCGGAACGTACAAGGTGATCTGGAACGGGAAGGATTCGAACGGGCTGTCCGTTGCAACCGGCCTCTACCTCTACAGGCTGCAGGCAGGTTCGTTCACATCCGTGAAAAAGATGCTCATGCTGAAGTAAGTCTCGCTTCATACACCACCCACCGGAAGGCGGCCCTCGGGCCGCCTTTCTGTTTTCCATCCTCCATCCTCGATCCTCCATCTTCCATTCTTACTCTCTTGATTGACAACCCCTTTCCCCGGGTGTATATTGATGGTCATGCGCCGGATTTACCTCGACCATACCGCCACGACCCCGCTCGATCCCCGAGTGATGGAAGCGATGCGTCCCTGCTTTTCCGAAGCATTCGGCAACGCTTCTTCCGTCCATGCCTATGGAAGGGAGGCAAGGGTGCTGCTCGAGCGGGCGCGGGGGATCATAGCGGAAGCTGTGGGGGCGGAACCCGCCGAGATCTTCTTCACGAGCGGAGGGACGGAAGCTGACAACCTGGCAATCACGGGTGTCATGTCCGCTGCGGGAGAGCGGGGGGGGATAGTGACATCCTCGGCCGAGCATCACGCGGTCCTCGAACCCTGCCGGCACCTTGCGGAGAAGGGAAAAGACGTGTCGTTCCTTCCCGTGGACGGGTACGGGGCGGTGGATCTGGACGCGCTCCGCCGGCAGACGGGAGAGGGGACGGCGCTCGTCAGCATCATGCACGCGAACAACGAGACCGGGACTCTCTCGGCCATCCAGTCGATCGCCGGGATCGCACATCAGGCGGGAGCGCTCTTCCATACCGATGCGGTTCAGAGCGCCGGGAAGATCCCGCTCGATGTGCGGGGGCTCGGAGTCGACCTGATGACGCTGTCGGCGCACAAAATGTACGGCCCGAAGGGGATCGGCGCGCTCTTCGTCAGGCGTGGGGTGCCGCTCGACCCGATGCTTCGCGGGGGTGGGCAGGAGCGGGGGCGCAGGCCGGGGACGGAGAATGTCCCGCTGGCAGTAGGTTTTGCCGAAGCATTCCGCCTCGCGTTACAGGAGAGAGAAGAGGAATCGGTCCGGCTCCGCTGGCTCAGGGACGGCCTGGAACGACGCCTCTGTGAGCTGTTCCCTGGAATTATCGTGAACGGTGATCCCGGGGCGCGCCTCCCGCATATCCTGAATGTTTCGTTCAGGGCCTCGGAATATCCCCTGGAAGGGGACATGCTCGTGATGAACATGGACCTGGAAGGGATCGCGCTCACGAGCGGCTCCGCCTGCACGTCAGGGAGCCTGGATCCCTCACACGTCATATTGGCGATGGGACGGGACGAGCAGACTGCGAAGGCGACGCTCCGATTCTCATTTGGAAAGGGGAATACGATGGATGATGTGGAACACGTCGCTGAGAAGCTGAACGTCGTCATCAGGAGAATGCTGAAAAAGTCCGCCCGATGATCAGGGACTCCGGGGGGTCTCCCCCGACAGCCGCTCCGCCTCCCGGATCGCAATCCCGTACCTCACCCCCCGTTCGCTCACAATCATCGATCCGAACTTGAAGTGTGCCATGATCTCGCGGACTATAAGTGTCCCCGCGACGATCACATCGCTCCGCCCCTCCATCGCTGCGGAGAGGTCCCGTATCCTTGCGGAGGGGGTCCGGCGCAGCGACCTGAACAGGGTCTCCACAGTATCACGCGTGATCATGTAGTTGGTCACGGAAGCGAGATCAAACGATTTCAGTCCCTGGGCGAGGACTGCCAGCGAAGTCGCCGTTCCCGCCACCCCCACGAGCGTGGAAGCGGCGAACGGGAAACGGGACGCACGCGCAATCTGGTTCTCCGTCAGTTCGATCGCGCCTTCCAGCTCACCGTCTGTCGGGGGATCGTGCCGCAGGCACCGCTCGGTGAGCCGGACCGAACCGATATCGAGGCTGATCCGGTTCTCGATGTTCTCCCGGTTCCCTGTGATGATCTCGGTGCTGCCGCCCCCCACATCGATCACGGTAAACCGGTCCGGACCGGGGACGCCGCTCACTCCTCCGCGGTACGTCCAGAGGGCTTCGTCATCGCCGCTCAGGACCTCGATCGTGAATCCCGTCTCCTGCGTAATCCTTCGTCCGAACTCCACCCTGTTGGCGGCGTCCCGTACCGCGCTGGTGCCGCAGACGGCGGTGGCTGCCGGTGCGTGTGGAGCGATGAGAGTCCTGTACTCATTCAGGACTGCTATCACACGCTCCATGGCCCCCGGATCAAGCTTTCCGGTCGAGTCCACGCCGCTCCCCAGCCGGGGGACGCGCTGCTCATAGACAATCGGCTGAATTCTTCCCGCTGCCTCAATGCGGGCGACGAGGAGCAGGACCGTATTGGTCCCGATGTCGATGACCGCGATCGTCATGTGAGTCTTCCGGCGAAAGCGATCCACTCCCCTGCGCGTCGTTCATCGGCGATCGCGAGCCCCGCCCCCGTCAATGCGGCAATCGTCGAATCCCGGTCCCCGGCGAGCAACCCCGAGACCAGCAGCGTGCCGGCCGGGGTGAGTCGCGAAACCAGCCCCGGGAGCATCTCTTCGATAACGTTTTTCTGTATGTTGGCAACGATCAGGTCGAACCCCGATTCCGGGATCACCGAGAGGTCCCCCTGCCGTATGGTGAAGCGGCCGGACAACTCGTTCAGCAGCGCGTTTTCGGCCGCATTGGCGAACGACCACTCATCGATGTCGAAGCCTATGGCCGATGCCGCCCCCAGTTTCAGAGCGGCGATGGCGAGCACTCCCGTGCCGGTTCCGGCGTCGAGCACCCGGGCGCCGGCCGTCATATGCCGCTCGAGGAGTCCGAGCATGAGCCGCGTCGTCTCGTGGTACCCGGTGCCGAACGACATCTTCGGATCAATCGTCAGCACGATGTCGCCGGGTCCGGCCGTGAAGGGGTGCCAGGTGGGGGCAATGACGATCCTGTCCGTGACCCGGATCGGACGTATCGTCTCCTCCCATGACCTGTTCCAGTTCCGTTCGGTGACGGGGGTGAGTGTGAGTGTGGGAGGGGGGAGCGAAAGTTCGGCCGCGATGCGTGTCAGCTTCTCGCGAAGCCCGTCGAGCCGGTCAGGATGCCAGCGATCATTGCCGATGTATGCCCGGAGAATCGTCCCGTCCTCCCAGAACCCCTCGAATCCCTCGATGCTCAGCGCACCGGTGATCGTGTCAAATGCCGCGGAGTCCGTGCCGATCGCCAGTTCGATGTGCGACCGGCCCATTGCTTCAGGGGACCTGGCCGTAGACGACGCTCGCGATCACGGATCCGACCGCCTCGAGACTCTCGGCACTGCAGTGTTCGGGGGTGTCCTGGTGTGTGTGCCAGAACCGGTTGGTGGCGTCCGGATAATTGAAGTCAATGATGTCGATGGTCTGAATCCCGGCTTCATTGAGGGGGAGGTGGTCATCCATGATCTCCTCCCCGTTCTCATCATGGAATTGCTGCACGCCGAGGAGGGAGGCCGTCTTCCAGACCATGTCGACCACATCAGGTGCGTAGCGGAGGGAATACCGCTCCTTGGGAAGGTCGAGAAATTTGTCCCCGACCATATCCAGAAGTATGCCGAAACGGGGGACATAGTCCCCCCCCTTGTGCTCCGCGAAGTAGCGCGATCCGAGGAGGTAACTCGCATGGTCCCCTTCCTTGCCGTAGTCCTCGCCGTCGAAAAGCACGATGTCCACCCCGACGGAGGGGGGGATGTTCTTCAACAGCCCGGCGATCTCCACCAGCACCGCAACGCCGCTTGCCCCGTCGTTCGCCCCGAGTATCGGATCGTTCCGCTTTCCCCTGGTTTCGTCCTGTTCGGCACGCGGGCGCGTGTCCCAGTGTGCGCAAAGGAGAATCCTCGCGGGGTCCTTCGGCCTGAAGCTTGCGACGATGTTCGTCAGGCGGAGTTGTTCACCGCCGTATCCGGTGTGCATGAATTCCTGGAGCCGGACCTCATCGGCCAGCGTGCGGAGCGTTGACACGAGGTAGGCGAGGCAGGACCCGTGTCCGGCGGAATTCGGGTTCCGTGGTCCGAAGGCGGTCTGAGCCCTCAGGAGCGTGAAAGCCCGTTCGCCGCTGAACGTCGCCCGGGGCGCGGTGGTCAGGACGGCCTTCAGTCCCGCGGGAACAGGCTTCCCGTCGGCCTGGCCGCCCGTCACGGGAATCTGACCGCTGTTTTTGGAACAGCCGGCAAAGAGCATCAGCACGAGAAAAGAAGGGAGAGTGTATTTCGCCATTCGGCAAGGTGTGAGTGATCAGATTGATGGAAAAATAAGCAATTCGATCCCGAGATGCAAAACCGCCCTGCAACCTTTCCTCGAGGGTGGTCGTCTAACTGATACACCCGCTATTCATTTCCTCACGGAGGCCTGACATGAACGTTTACACACGCACTGTCGCTCTCATTGTCCTGGCCCTGGTTGTCACAGGGACAGCTCTGTGCGCACAGAAGAGGTTTGAGAAGAAGTTCCAGGTGTCCCCCGGGGGGACGCTCACGCTGGGAACGGACGCAGGATCGGTGAAGATCATAGGGACCGCCTCGAACGAGGTCTCGGTGGTCGCCGACATGCGGGGAAGGGAGAAGGACGTGGAGAATTTTGAGATCACCGCGGAGCAGTCCGGGAACAACGTCGATGTCAAGGGGAAGCTGCGCAAGGGGATCTCCTGGTTCTGGAATTCGGTCGATATTGACGTGGAATATACTGTCTCCGTTCCGCGTGAATATTCGGTGAAAATGCACACCGCGGGGGGGGACATCGCCGTGAGCGACCTGAAGGGGAGAGTCGACGGAAAGACCTCCGGAGGAAACGTCTCCATCGGCACGACCGAGGGGGAAATCAACCTTGAAACCTCCGGCGGCAACGTCGAGGCCGAAAAATGCACCGGGGCGCTTCGCATGAGGACGTCCGGGGGCGAGATCAATGTCAGGGCGATTGCCGGCGATGTCGACCTCGGAACATCCGGGGGGGACGTGAAGATCACCGACGTGGAAGGGAAAGTGCGGGCGGAGACTTCCGGGGGGAGCATGTTTGTCAAGGTGAAGGGGTCCAACAAGGGGGTGTTTGCCGAAACCTCCGGGGGGGATATCGAGATCGTTGTCTCAAAATCAGTTGCGGCGGATATCGACGCGACCACGAGCGGCGGGAGCGTCCATTTCGATTTCCCCGTGACACTCTCAGGGAAGATCGACGAAAGCCGGGTGCGGGGAACGCTCAACGGCGGCGGCAGCATGATCCACGCGCACACATCAGGAGGGGACGTTCGGTTCCGTTCGGCGGACTAGAACGCACTCCTCCTCAGGCCCGCGAGGAACGCGCCGATACGATCCTGGACACGCCTGTATTCGCGGGCCCTGGCGGGGTAATGCTGCATCAGCATCGAGAAGGCGAGTTCCTCCCCGTCTGCGCTCGTGACGTATCCGGAGAGGGAGGAGACTCCCCTGAGAGTTCCTGTTTTGGCGCGCAGGTTTCCCTGGGCCGTCGTGCCGCGCATCCTCGCCGACACGGTGCCGCTTACCCCGGCAAGCGGGAGCGTCGCGTACCACGCCGGGAACAAGTCAGTCCGTCCCCGCATCGCCGCAAGGAGCGTGGTGACCGCCCCGGCGGACGTCAGATTGTACCGCGAAACACCCGAGCCGTCGGCGATGACCATTCGCGTCGTGTCGATGCCGATCCCCGCAAGGAACTGCCTCACCACTTCCGCCCCCGCGACAGCAGACCCCGGGATCCCCGTCTTTTCGGCGGCGAGGGTCTTGAGAACGTTCTCCGCCGAGAGATTGTCGCTGACGAGATTCATGTACGTGAGGACCGAGTCGAGCCTCCGCTCGCACCTGGCGATCTCCGGCGCTCCGTGCGGGACGGTGTCGAGCAGTATTCCGCTGCATCTGAGCCCCCGTGCCTCGAGTTTCTCGCGGAGGACCGTCAGCGTGTACCAGTGAGGGTCGGCGATGCTCAGCGTAGCATCGATGAGCGTATCAGGGGGCGAGATCGCGCCCTTCACGGTGATCGAGTTCAGGTGCTCACGCCAGTTTCTTGAAACCTCGATTGTGCTCGTGGAGCCGGCCGTGTCTGTCGTAGCCGTGTTCTCGATCTGCACGTAGGACGTGGGGGGATCGACTTCCACGCGGGCTGAATCCCCCGGTCTGCCTCCGGGCCGCACGAGTATCCGCACAGTGTTCCCGTTGAGCGAGAGGGGCGATATGGACATTTCGGTGGGATCCGGTTCGCCGTCCCAGGTCCAGCCTGACCCGCGGTTGAGATCGTCGAACACCGACAGGTCTCCGGCCACGGTCCATGAGATCGCAGGGGATACCGCGCTCCTGATCGCGGCCGCGAGCGTATCGATGTCCCTCGTCGTCAGCATCGGATCGCCCGAACCGCGGACGATGATCCGTGCAGGAGATGACGTATCCACGAAGACGCGCGTCCGGAAGAGGAATGCCGGCCCGAGCTTGCTCAAGGCGCATGCCGAGGTGAAGAGTTTCTGGTTGGACGCGGGGGTGAGTGCCAGTCCTCCGTTCAGGTCGTACAGGGTTTCCCCGTCCGTGAGCGAAATGATCCTGATGGCGGCGTTGGAGGGAGGGAACAGTGTGTCCGGCAGAAATGCATCAAGCGCGCGTTTCAGTGCCGGGTACGGCGAAACGCTCGGGATTCGCACCGGGGATTCATGCGCGGGCCTTTGCGGAGAGATCCCGGGAGCACAGCCTGCAACAAGAAGAAGTGACAGCGCGGCGAAGAGAGGTTTCATTCCCTCCAGTTTATGCGATTTAGGCTGAAAAGCAAATATTGATTGCCATGCGTTTTCTCGCTATATTGCACGGTATTTCCAGATCCCAACCATAGAGCGGTGTGTGATGCTTGGCGTTTTGAAGAAACTGTTCCCCAGCAAGCACGAAAAAGACGTGAAGGCTCTCCGTCCACTGGTGGACGAGATCAACGCCCTGTATGACGAGTACGGCAAGCTCTCCGACGATGAGTTGCGCGCGAAAACAGTGGAATTCCGCTCCCGCATACAGGAGGCGCTGAAGGAGACGGAAGAGACGCTTTCAGCGAAGCGCGCTGAGCTGCGGAACGACGCGGACCCTCCATCGCGGGAACAGCTTGTGGATGAGATAGGCGCCCTCGAGAAGGAGATAGATGAGATCACCTCCGCCATGCTCGAGGAGCTGCTTCCGGAGGCGTTTGCGGCCGTCAAAGATGCCTGCCGGCGGCTCGTCGGAACCTCCTTCGATCTTCTGGGGAACACCAGCCTGTGGGACATGGTCCCGTTCGACGTCCAGCTCATCGGCGGCGTCGTGCTCCATCAGGGGAAAATAGCCGAGATGGCCACGGGTGAAGGGAAAACGCTCGTGGCGACAATGCCGGTATACCTCAACGCTCTCCCCGGCAGGGGGGTGCATCTCGTCACGGTCAACGACTACCTGGCCAAGCGCGACAGCGTCTGGATGGGGAAGGTGTACGAATTTCTCGGCCTGACCGTCGGGTGCATTCAGAACTCCATGGACTCATTCCAGCGGAGGAAGGAATACGCCTGCGACATCACGTACGGCACGAACAATGAATTCGGCTTTGATTATCTCCGCGACAACATGGTCGTCGACCGGGCCGACCTGGTCCAGCGGGAATACTACTATGCGATCGTCGACGAAGTCGATTCCGTGCTTATTGACGAAGCCCGGACTCCGCTGATCATCAGCGGTCCCACAAAGAGCGAAGACCACAAATTCAACGAGATGAAATCCCCCGTGGAGCGGATTGTCGCCGCCCAGCGGAATTTCGTCTCGAAAAGCCTCGCGGACGCCGAGAAGCTCGTTGCAGAGGGAAAGGAACAGGAGGCGGGCGTTCACCTGCTCCGGGCCTTCCGGGGGCTCCCGAAGCACCCGAAGCTAATGAAGCTCCTGTCGGATCCGTCGAACAAGAAGCTCGTCCAGGTGACGGAAAACGAATACCTGCGCGACCAGAGCCGGCGGATGCATGAAATCGACGACGAGCTCTATTACGCCATCGACGAGAAGAACCACCAGATCAACCTCACGGAAAAGGGGCGCGAGTACCTGACCCCCATCGTCGGAGACAGGGACTTCTTCGTCCTACCCGACCTGGGGACGGAGCACAGCGTCCTCGAGAACGACGCATCGCTTTCGAAGGAGGATGTGCTGCGCCGGAAGGACGAAGTCAACCTGCTGTATTCCGAGCGGAGCGACAGGATACACACGGTGTCGCAGCTGCTGCGGGCCTATTCCCTGTATTCCAAGGACGACGAGTACGTCGTGACCGACGACGGGAAGGTGCAGATCGTGGACGAGTTCACGGGGAGGCTGCTGCCCGGCAGGCGGTACTCCGACGGCCTGCATCAGGCGATCGAAGCGAAGGAAGGCGTGAAGGTCGAGCGCGACATGCAGACCCTCGCCACGATTACCCTGCAGAACTACTTCCGCCTGTACAAAAAGCTGGCGGGAATGACCGGCACGGCGGAGACCGAGGCCGGGGAATTCTTCGACATCTACAAGCTCGACGTGGTCGTTGTGCCGACCAATAAAGACATGATCCGGGACGACATCAACGACGTCATCTATAAGACCAAGCGTGAAAAATACAACGCCGTCATCGAAGAGATCGAGAAGATGCGCACGGAGAACCGTCCGGTCCTCGTCGGCACGACGAGCGTCGACGTCTCCGAAACGATAAGCCGCATGCTGAAGCGCAAGAACGTCCCCCACAACGTCCTCAACGCCAAGCAGCACCAGCGGGAGGCGGAGATCGTCTCCCATGCGGGGCTCCCCGGCGTGATTACGATTGCAACGAACATGGCGGGGCGCGGCACGGACATCAAGCTGGGACCCGGGGTCCGGGAGGCCGGGGGGCTGCACATCGTCGGGACGGAGCGTCACGAGGCACGGCGCATCGACCGGCAGCTGCGCGGCCGTTCGGGGAGGCAGGGCGACCCCGGATCGTCGCTCTTCTTTCTGTCGCTGGAAGATGACCTGATGCGGCTCTTCGGCAGCGACCGGATCGCGTCGATCATGGAGAGGATGGGCCTGAAGGAAGGGGAGGTCATCCAGCACTCGATGATCACCCGCTCCGTCGAGCGCGCGCAGCGCAAGGTCGAGGAGAACAACTACGGGATCAGAAAACGGCTGCTGGAGTACGACAACGTGATGAACCAGCAGCGCGAAGTGATCTACGTGCGCCGGCGGAACGCGCTGCTGGGTGATCGCCTGAAGGACGAAGTCCTGGATCTTGTCGATGCGTTCGCGTCGAAGGCGGTGGAGAGGCATTACGAAGACGGGGACATCGCGGGGCTCCAGCTTGAACTCATGACCCAGTTGCTCCTCGACATGAATTTCACCCCCGAGGAGTTCCAGGCGAAGGGGCCCGACGGTCTGAGGAGGGCGATCAATGCCGCGGCCGCGGAGTTTTACAGGAGGAAAGAGGAGCGTCTGGGTGCGGAGGTCATGGGGCGGATAGAGAAAATGGTGGTGCTCCAGGTGATCGACGAGAAGTGGAAGGATCATCTGCGTGAGATGGACGATCTGAAAGAGGGGATCCACCTGCGGGCCTACGGCCAGAAGGACCCGCTCGTGGAATACAAGACCGAGGGCTTCCGGATGTTCATGGAGCTTATCGATCTGATCGACACGGAGATCGTGACAACGGTGTTCAGGCTGTTTCCCGCCCAGGCGCAGGAACTCCCCATTCGCGGGCCGCAGCGCCCGCCGCAGGCAGTCCGGACGACGCACGATTCGGCTGTCGGGATGGGCTTTCAGGCCAACCACGAGCCTGTGCCGGGGGCGTCGGGGCAGGATCCCGCGCGCGGGGGGAAACCCCAGCCGGTACACGTCGGTTCGAAAGTCGGACGCAATGATCCGTGCCCGTGCGGGAGCGGGAAAAAATACAAACAGTGCCACGGGAGGTAAAGAGGGCCGTCATGAAAAAGATCGAAGCCATCATCCGCCCGTTCAGGATCGACGACGTGCGCGAGGCGCTCGCGGAAGTGGGCGTCAAAGGCATGACGCTCACCGAAGTCAAGGGATACGGCCGCCAGAAGGGTCATACCGAGCTGTACCGGGGGTCGGAATACCAGATTGATTTCCTCCCGAAGATCAAGCTGGAAGTCATTGTCTCCGACAAAACGCTTGACAAGGTTGTTGACACGATAATCAAGGCCGCGAAGACCGGCCAGGTGGGCGATGGGAAGATATTCGTCTATCCTGTGGAGGATGTCATCCGCGTTCGCACCGGCGAGAGCGGAGAGGAGGCACTGTAAGAGGGGTGTGTGACCTCATGCCGCCGAACGGGGGCTGCCGCCCCGGAGAGGAATGTCCGATATGAACCGCGCCCACAGCCCCGTCACCGGACGGGGCTTGTCGTTATGACGTCCGCACCCCCGCCCATACCCCCCATTTTCCGATGCGGGTATGTTGCCATCATCGGAGAGCCGAACGTCGGCAAATCCACGCTGATGAACGGGCTCCTGCAGCAGAAGATATCGATCGTCACGAAGAAACCGCAGACGACCCGTCACAAGATCCTGGGCATACTGACAACCCCCGCGTATCAGGCGGTGTTCCTCGATACGCCCGGGATCATACAGCCGCGCTATGCCCTCCACGACGCTATGATGGAATCCGCGGCCTCGGCCGTCGGCGACGCCGACCTCATACTGTTCATGGTCGATGCGGCGAGGTCCGCCCCCCGGGGGGACCTCCCCGAAGATGCGATACCGGCACAGCTCGCGGCATCGGTCAAGCCCGTGTACCTCCTTCTGAACAAGGTGGATTTGGTCGACAAGGCCCTCCTCCTCCCCCTGATCGACCGGTACTCACACCGTCATCCGTTCAAGGAGATATTCCCCGTCTCTGCGCTTACCCTCGAGGGGACAGTCGCGCTTATGACGGGCATCGCATCCGAACTTCCCGTCCATCCGCCCCTGTACCCCGCGGACATTGTCAGCGAGCAGAACGAGCGCTTTTTTGTCGCGGAGATCATCAGGGAGAAAATCTTCATCAGATGCCAGGAGGAAGTCCCCTACTCGACGACAGTCGAGATCACGGAATTCATCGAACGGGGTGCGGCCGCGGCCGGGGAGGCGGAGCCCCGGAAGAGCAGGAAACCCCCGAAGTGGTTCATCAGCGCGGACATCTACGTCGAGCGCGACTCCCAGAAGGGGATCCTGATCGGGAAGAAGGGGGGGATGCTGAAGGAGATCGGCGAAATGGCCCGGCGGGATATTGAGCGGTTTCTCGGCCACCAGGTATTTCTGGATCTGCACGTCAAGGTCCGGGCGGGATGGCGCACAGACAAGGAATGGCTCCAGCGTCTGGGGTACAGGCGATAACACGGGGAGGGAATGATCTATGAGAATGGGGCGTTGCCTGGCATGCGTTGCTCTGGCGGGGGTCTTCGGCTTGAATAGCGGTGCCGGACAGCCGCATGTATATGGGTTCGAGAAGCAGGGGGGATTCATTGCGCCGGACGCCGGGCTCTCGCTCGCACGACGCCACCAGGACATATACGCCGCTCCTTCCAACCCCGCCTTCCACGTCGTCAGCTACAGGCTCGATCTGTTCCTGGCAATGGTAAACGAGAACTTCGCCGGGAGGAACCAGATCACGCTCGTGATGAAGGCGCCTGCTGATTCTCTGGTGCTGTATCAGCTCAAGCTCACGATCGACTCGATAAGCGTCAACGGCGTAAGGCGGGTGTACACCGTGGACGACGCGAACGAACGGTTCACCGTCCACCTTGGTCTCCTCCACCAATCGGGGGACACGCTCCGGCTGACCGTGGCATACCGCCGGGTTCCGGCGATCCCCCGCCTGACGGACAGGCTCGGATATTATTACTTCCACGACACGATTCCGGGGCTCCCCGCCAATCTGGGATACACGATGTCCGAACCGGGCGATGCACGTTGCTGGATGCCCTGCTACGACGAGCCGTGGGAGAAATCCACCGCCGAAATGAGCGTCACGGTCCCCGCGGGGTACGTCGCAGCATCCAACGGGAGGCTCCTCGGAACCATCGTCAACGGTGACGGGACCGTTACCTGGCACTGGAAGGAGGACCATCAGGTCGCGACATATCTGATGTGCGCGACAGTCTCGAAATTCACCGTCCCCTCGTCGATTCTCGCCCGCGCGCCGGGTGACTCGATCCCGGTCGAATACTTCACCTGGCCCCGGGACTCCGCCGCGGCCGCGGCGTACATCCCTACGGTAAAGCAGATGATCACGAATCTCGGGAAGCTCTACGGGCCTTACCCCTGGGATAAGTACGGTATGTCTTCGGTGAGCCCGTTCGCCTACGGCGGGATGGAGCATCAGACGATCACCACACTTCACGAAGCCTACCAGACGAATCAGGATGTTGTTGTCCATGAGCTCGCCCATCAGTGGTGGGGAGACCTTGTCACATGCGGTTCCTGGCCGGACATCTGGCTCAATGAGAGCTTTGCCACATACAGCGAGGCGCTCTGGAGGGAGACACTCGGCGGGCCGGTTGCTCTGCAGGGCCTCCTGAGGGACATGCTGGGGTTCAACCAGGGCTCATGGAGCGGGGCGGTGTACAATCCTGAAGGGCAGGGGTTCTATCTCTTTTCCGACCTCGTATACTCGAAGGGGGCCTGGGTCCTGCACACACTCCGCGGGGCGATCGGCGATTCGGCGTTCTTCCGTTCGCTCCGGATGTGGCGCCAGCTGTACTCCGAAAAGAGCGCGGTGACCGCCGACTTCCAGTCTGCCGTGGAATCGGTGACGGGGAGGGACATGAGCTGGTTCTTCAACGAATGGATATACGGTCCCGGGTGGCCGGTCTACTCGATCGCCTCCGACTGGGGGGGTGGCACGCTCAGTCTCCGCATCGCCCAGCAGCAGGATGCGGGCTGGCCGACATATACCATGCCCCTTCAGGTCCGTGTCTACACAGGGAGCCGTGACACGACTCTGACGGTCTGGGACAGCCTCCGGACCGAGGATTTCAGGTTCACGTTCCTCACGAGGCCCGACAGCATCGCGTTTGATCCGGACGGCTGGGTGCTGCATCAGGCGGGGACTCCGATCGGCCCACCGTTCGGACCGGGGACGCCTCTTTCGTTTTCGCTCCGGCAGAACTATCCCAATCCTTTCAACACCTCATCGACTATCGCCTTCGTCGTTCCGGGCATCGTGACCGGGAACGCCGCACCGGCAGGGGTGAAGCTTACTGTCTATGATCTGCTCGGGCGCAGGGTGGCCACGCTGGTGGACGAAAACCGGTCCCCCGGTGAGTACTTTGAGAGGTTTGACGGAACCGCGAGAGCGTCGGGGGTGTATTTCTATCGTCTTGAAATTCAGCCCGCGGGCGGCGGCTCAATCACTGCGGTACGGAAAATGGTTCTCGTCAAGTGACAATGCTCCCCCCCTCAATGAACATACGCGTCACGCGGGAGGACGTCGCGCTTCCCGAGAAGCTCGAGAACCTTCCGGCATCTCCCGGTGTCTACCAGCACAAGGACAGGACTGGGAAGGTCCTCTACGTCGGGAAGGCGAAAAACCTCCGGAACCGGGTCCGCCAGTATTTCCAGAAATCCCGCTCGCTCGGCCCCCGCATCGAGCAGATGCTCTCGAAGGCGACCGACCTCGAAGTGATTGTGACCGACTCCGAGGTNNTACCCGCGCGTCTTCATCACCCGGCAGGTCCGCCGGGACGGTTCCCGTTACTTCGGCCCGTACACGGACGTGAAAAACGTCCGTTCCGCGCTCAAGGCGATACGGGACATCTTCATGATCAGGAGCTGCAACTTCCTGATCGACGGGGAAGCGATCCGGAAGAAGAAGTTCAAGGTCTGCCTGGACTATCATATCAAGAAATGCGAGGGTCCGTGCGAGGGGCTCGTCCCGCAGGACAAATACAACGCCATGATCGACCAGGTGGCCTCGCTCCTGCGGGGGAAAACAGGTTCGCTCATCCGTTCGCTCCGGGCCGATATGGAGCGTCATTCCGCCGACCGCCGCTATGAAGAAGCGGCTGTCATCCGGGACCGGATCAAGGGGCTTGAGGCATACAGCGAAAAACAAAAAGCGGTCGATCTCGATGCGACCGACAGGGATATTATCGCATTTTCAGCAGAGGGAGATGACGCCTGCGGTGTGATATTCAAGCTGCGCGACGGCAAGATGGTGGGACGGCAGCATTATTATCTTGGCAACGTCGAAGGGAAGCCGGACGGGGAGGTTCTCGAGACCCTGTTACAGCAGTACTATCTGGATGCGGAGGATATACCGAGAGAAGTGATCATACAGACCCCGCTCGAAGACACGGAGGCGATCACACGCTGGCTGGGGGAGAGGCGCGGGGAGGCCGTGTCGATCGTTGTCCCCGAGTCAGGCGAGGAGGCGAAACTCGTACGTCTGACGAAGAGCAACGCCAGGTTCCTCCTTGACGAACTGAAGATTCAGAAAATGAAACGGGCGGACTACATCCCGCATCCTCTTGTAGCCCTCCAGAAGGATCTCCGCCTGGAGCGGGTCCCGCGCAAAATTGAATGCTTCGACAACTCGAACATACAGGGGACCGACCCGGTCGCTTCCATGGTGGTATTCATCGACGGTAAGCCGCGCAAGAGCGAATACCGCAGGTTCAAGATCCAGTCCGTTGCCGGCCCTGATGATTTTGCGAGCATGCGCGAGATCATCGAGCGGCGCTACAGACGCGTCCTGGAGGAGCAGGGGGAGCTCCCCGACCTGATCGTCGTGGACGGGGGGAAGGGACAGCTCTCGAGCGCGGTGGAGGTGCTGCAGAAACTGGGGATGGGCGGCCAGCAAGTGATCGGACTCGCCAAGCGACTTGAGGAAGTGTTCCTCCCCGGGCGGAGCGAGCCCGAGCTCATCGCGAAAACCTCCTCAGGGCTCCGGCTCCTCCAGCAGGTGCGCGATGAAGCCCACCGGTTCGCGGTCACGTTTCACCGGACGCTTCGCGCGAAGCGGACGCTGCAGACGGAACTGGACCTTATCGAAGGGGTGGGGAAAAAGCGCGCAAAGGAACTCCTGGAAGCGTTCGGGTCCGTGCAGGGGGTGAAATTCGCCACGACCGAGCAGCTGGGAGAGGTGGTGGGCGAGAAGACCGCATCGAAGATCAGGGAGTACTTTTCCTCCGGAGAGTAGCCCCCGCCTACGCCCGCGCGGTCTTGATTGTTTACCGTTCGAATTGTATGTTCTTGTCACAAAAGTCGAAAATCCTCACCTTGAGCAGTGGCCCCCTATGATGAAGGACTTTACCGTCTACTATAACTTCAGGCTGGCGGATGGGTCAGAACGGGGTTTTCACCTCCGGCTGGACCCGGAAACCCTGGAGCTCCACGGAAACACCCCTGCGGTGAGTCCCTCATGGACGAAGCTGGATTTTCATCAGTGTCCGAATTGTCCCCTGAAAGTGGAGGAACACCCGGACTGCCCGCTGGCTCTCCGGCTGGTGAATCTCGTGCAGAGGTTTGACGGGTTAGTCTCGCACGAGACGGTCGATCTGGAGGTTGTCACCGAGGAGCGGACGATCACCCAGAAGACGACGGCCCAGAGGGGGATCAGTTCCCTGATGGGACTGGTCATCGCTGCAAGCGGATGCCCGCACACCGCGCTTCTCCGCCCCATGGCAAGGTTCCACCTGCCTCTTGCGAGCAACGAGGAGACGGTCTACCGCGCAACATCGATGTACCTCCTCGCGCAGTATTTTCTTAAAAAAGAAGGGATCCCCGCGGACCTGGAGCTCGACGGCCTTGCGCGGTTCTACGAGAACATGCAGATAATAAACGTCGCAGTCGCCGAGCGCCTGCGCGCCGCGACGACCACCGATTCATCGGTGAACGCGATCGTTGTGCTCGACGTGTATGCGAAGACTGTGGGGATGGTCATCGGCGGTTCGCTTGAGAGGATCCGGTACCTGTTCTCCCCCTATTTCGAGAACCGGCCACGGGGAGCGTGACGGCACTCCCTTTCACGGGTCCCTTCTATCGGTGGCGTCCTCATCCCTGGCACGATCTGGAAGTCGGTCCCGATCCTCCCGTCATTTTCCACCTCCCCCGCTCCCATTCCTGTTCGTAAATCCCCCTTCCCGGAGTGTATCATTGATGCAATTCACACGGCTCCGTTGCGCGGAGTGAATTCCCCGGGAGTCGAATCGCAAACATCAGCTCAAAAGGTGACTTCCATGAATGTGAAGCGTCTGCTTCTCTCCGTTGCGCTTGTTGCGCTCCTTCTGCTGGCCGCTTTGCCTGCCGCTGAAGCCCAGCGTGCGTGCGCCGATGCCCTGACGAGATGTGCCAGCGGCTGCAATCAACGGTTCGGTGACGGCGGGTTCTTCGGTTCAATCATGACCGCGGGGTGCGTGGAAGGCTGCAGCATCGGGTACGTCTGGTGTGCCGCATCCAACTGAGCCGCTGAACCCTGTGTGCAAACTGCTTGTCCCGCTGCTGTTGCTTATTGCTTCCCCCGCGGCCGAAGGGATCGCGGGGGAGGCCGCTCTCCGCAGTGTGCGCACGCTGGGAATCGGCCGGGACGCCTTCCTGTATACGGTGTCGGGCATTTCGGTGGATCGCCGGGGCAATGTCTATGTGACGGATCTGCTCGACTACTCAGTGAAGAAGTTCGCGAAGAGCGGCGCTTACATCGGAAAAGTGGGGCGACGCGGCAGCGGTCCCGGGGAATTCAGGTCACCGGCTCTCTCGCTTGTGATCGGGGAACGGCTTGTCGTCCTGCAAATGGAGGATCCGCGCATCCAGGTATTCGATACGGGGCTGATGTACAGGGGAGGATTCGTCGTTCCGGGGGGGATGCCTGTCGATATCACAGCCGTGTGGCCCCGGGGGATGGCGATCGCTCTCTACGCTGACAGCTCCCGTGGGACGGTCCTCAGATACCAGGGACCGGAGGGGTCCAACCCGCGCCGAGTCGTTCTTGAGCCGACAGGGAAGAGGCATCCTCTCTACTCGGCGAGCAGGATCGCCGTGTGCCGCGACGGCACGCTCGTGGTCGCCTACCTCTTTATGAACCGGGTAGAGCTCTACAGCCGGGAAGGGAGAATCCGGCGGCGGTTCTCCGTCGAAGCAATGGCCGGTCGAAAGGGGGATGAAGACGATTGGCGGGTGCCTGAAAGAACGTATTTCAGGAAAGTGCTCCTCGATACCGGGGGGAACATACTTCTTCTGGGAGGGAATCAGTCACCTCATCCCGGTCGTGACATCTTTGTGTATGGAAGAGATGGATCCTGTGTCCGAACATTTGTTCTCCCCGCCAGGAGCCGTGTAGTTGCCGCAGGGGAAAAGAATACTCTCTACGCGACTGACGAGGCTGGAACCCGCGTTGAGAGATACATCCTTCGATAATCGAGAGACAAGGGAGAAGACAGATGTCCAGGTTCGTCCGTTCGCTTTCCGCCGATGCCGCCAGGCTTGTCCTCGGTCTCGTGCTTACGGGGGCATCGGCGTCAAAGGTCTTCGCATTCCACCCGTTTGCGATGAGCGTCTCCAGCCTGGCAAATCTGCCGGAGTACCTGGCCGCTCCTGCAGCCGCGGCCGTGATAGCTCTGGAATGCGGAACGGGTCTCCTCCTCCTGACGGGGAAGTCCGTCCGGATAGGCGCATGGGCCGCTCTGATTCTCTTCGTGGCTTTCACGCTTGTGCTCTCCGGCGCGATCTTCCGGGGTGTTGATCCACCGTGCAATTGTTTCGGAAGCCTCGGTCCAAGACTCCCGATGAGGGAGCAGGCGCTTCTGGACATTCTTCTCGCGGGAGTGGCGTTCTTCCTCCTGCGGGCGGCCTCTGCGACGAAACGCCCCCCGGGAGGGGTTTCCTCCCCGGCAGTCGTTGCCGTCATCGGGGCGCTCATCTGGGGATCTGCTCTGATTGTGTGGCCCCACCCGGGAAGAGGTGAAGGTGTGGAGACTCCGGCGTCGGCGGGTTTCCTGCCCGAGAAATCAGAAGATGCTCCCCGCCGCCCGGCTGTAATTCTGCTTGCCGACTTCGATGATTTTGGCTGCCAGCTCTGTCTCGACGATTTTCTCGCGTTCTGCGATTCTTTGAACGGGGAGAGGTTCAGAAGAGCGGTCAATGTCCGTCTCCTCGCAAGGCGGGATTCGGCAAGAAGCAGTCACGCCCAGGTCCGCATGCTTGAAGGATGGGCGGCCGGCAACCGTTACATGTTTCCCGTTGCCGTGGACAGCGAGCGCCTCTTCGAGCGTTCCGGCGTGGGAAAGACTTCCGCGATCGTGCTTGGAGTTGACGGTCACCTCGTCGACATTGCGCACTTCCCGACAGGAAGCGAGAAGCGAAATGAACTCCTGCGTGCGATCCGGGACTGATGTGCCGATGGCCGGGCAGGAGCGCTCGGGGGATGCGGACCGGGTCTGAATTCGCCCGCGGCTTCTCTTCTTTCGGCTCAACATTAGAGTCATATCGTGCCTTTCTCCGGGCATGCAGACGGATCGGGCTGAAGGTGGATACCGTCATCGCTTCAGCGAACCTGGCGCACGGGCCCGAACTGCATCCGGGAGGTCGCCCGGTAGCGGTATTCCAGGATCTCCCGGCCGATTCCC
>PMDK01000233.1 GCA_003154425.1 Ignavibacteriota bacterium | reverse complement strand
CATGTGGCCCACTGGGGCTCGACCGTGTGGTTGCGGCACGTCGGGAAGGACAGTGCGAGCGTCGTCGTCAGAACAGAGATCGATGCCACCCGCTCTCCTGATCCCGCCGGGATCACCCTTGTCGTGCGGATCGGCGAGCCCGGGAAGTCCGGCAGCATCGTCTCTTCCCGCGCGATCAGGATGCCTGAATTCTCCGGCGGAATGTCTCAATGCGAGGTCTCGTTGAGCGTCCCCTCCCCCAGACTCTGGGATATTGACTCGCCTCATCTTTATTGTGCGAGAACATCGGTCCTCCGGAACGGCCGCGTTGTGGATTCTGCCGAGACCGTCTTCGGCATCCGGACCGCGGTCTTCACTGCTGACAGCGGCTTCGTCCTGAACGGCCGCAGGGTGCGGATCAACGGCGTATGCGACCACCATGACCTCGGGCCCCTGGGGACCGCGGTGAATGTCAGTGCGCTCGCGCGGCAGATCCGTTTATTGAAGGACATGGGATGCAATGCGATCCGCACGAGCCATAATCCCCCGGCACCCGAATTGCTCGACCTGTGTGACCGCATGGGGATGCTGGTGCTGGACGAGGCGTTCGACTGCTGGAAAAAAGGA
Organism: Ignavibacteriota bacterium; assembly: GCA_003154425.1. Lineage (GTDB taxonomy): Bacteria > Bacteroidota > Ignavibacteria > UBA10030 > UBA6906 > Fen-1273. The sequence goes on along the minus strand of PMDK01000233.1, from coordinate 24,418 downwards.
AAGACCCCCAACGACTACAGCACGTTGTTCGGCGAGTGGCACGAACGGGACATCAGGGCGTATGTACGCCGGGACCGGAATCATGCGTGCGTGATCGCGTGGAGCTCAGGGAACGAAGTATGGGAGGAGGAAAACGGAGAACTGGTGGGGGAATTACGGCGCATTTTCCGGTCCGAGGATCCGACCAGGCCGGTGACTGCGGCATGCGACAGACCCGATGCCGGATTTGACGGCTTCCAGGATTCCGTGGATACCTTCGGATACAATTACAAGCCCCACTTGTACGGCAAATTCCGGGAAGCGAATCCGGCCAAACCCCTCTTCGGAAGCGAGACCGCCTCATGTGTGAGCACAAATGGCTCGTACTTCTTCCCGGTGAGCGAGGACAAGTCGAAGGGATGGTTTGATTCCCAGGTCAGCTCCTACGACCTCTACGCACCGCAGTGGGCGACCATTCCCGACGTCGAATTTGAGGGGCAGGACAGGAACCCGTCTGTTGCCGGCGAATTTGTCTGGACCGGCTTCGATTACCTCGGGGAGCCGACCCCGTACGGGGAGGGGGACTCTCCGTCGCGGAGCTCATATTTCGGCATCCTGGATATTTGCGGGTTCAGGAAGGACCGATTCTACCTCTACCAGGCCCGGTGGCGTCCGGACCATCCTCTGGCCCACATCCTTCCTCACTGGAACTGGGAGAATCGTCTTGGTGAGGTTACACCCGTCCATGTTTACACATCGGGGGATGAAGCTGAGCTCTTTCTCAACGGCCGATCGCTGGGGCGGAAAAAGGTCGGGCCGTATCAGTACCGGCTCCGATGGGATGAAGTGAGGTATGCACCGGGAGAGTTGAAGGTCGTTGCATACCGGGGAGGAAGAAAATGGGCTGAGGATGTTGTCAGGACTGCCGGTCGGGCCGCGCGACTCGAGCTCTCGGCCGACAGGGCCGTCATAGCGTCCGATGGATGCGACCTGGCTTTTGTCACGGCAAGAATCGTGGACAAAGACGGTCTCCTTGTGCCGGCCGCAGACAACCTCGTTCGCTTCTCTCTCCGCGGACCCGCGGGGATTGCCGCCACCGGTAACGGAGACCCGACAGATCACGCATCGTTCCAATCTCCCGGGTGCAGGGCGTTTCACGGACAATGCCTGCTCATCATTCGATCGGCAGATGGAAGGGGCGGCCGGATCACTGTGACGGCGGAGGCGCAGGATCTGGCAGGAGCGGACTTCATGATCACGTCCAGAAAAGCCCGGCGATAGGCCGGTCGCGCGGAACACATCAAAAAAGCCGGGATCGAAGCTCCCTCCCTATCCAGCGGCAGGGAGCTTCGGTTTTTTCCCGGAATCGACCTATTCCCGGTCTCCCCTCAGGACCCCTGCGCCGGTTTCTTCCCGTACACAAGCGAGGCGACGACACCCATGACGATGTACATCAGGACGCCCAGTATGAACCACTCGAGCGTCATTCCGTACGGGACGTCGACCATCGCATACGTCCCGTATGCCATGCCGATGCTGAGCCAGATCCCGATGTACAGGCCGTATCTGATCCCCTCGGCAATTCCCTTCCCCTCGTAGCCTTTCGAGAATACAAGCGTGAAGAAAAAAGAGCCAACGAGCGTGATCACCGGGTAGATCCACTGGAGCGACTGCATATCGGTCCGCCAGACGCGGAGGGAGCTGAATGCGGACCCGAGCACGAGACCGTAAACGACCATGTTGAGAATGATCGCGGTGACGAAAACCGCAATGAACGCCATCCAGAATTTCTTGGTCATGGCTTTCTCCGAACTGTGGGGGATTTGAGTGGATTGCGTGGAACGGAACGGGGCATGTGTAATGAAAAACCGCGCCAAAGTCAACCCATGTGGCGCAAATAGCAGGTTTTTCAACCGGTGGACGGGATTGACTATCGTCCCCCCGATTCTTCGCATCGACGGTCTTCAGAAATCTCCACAGAGTGTTCGGCGGCCTTACTCCCCCCCGGCAAGCCGGACTTTCATCCACAGGTTCAACTGCTCGGCCCGGTTGCCTGCATCCGGTCTGCTCCCGGGCCGGGCTCTCCCACTCCCCCCGCCGCTCCGGCGGCCGCCGAACCCCCCTTCCCCCTCGTTTTCCTGGCGGTCGACCGGGAGGTTTCCGGTTCCGCTGAGTGCGGAGGTGACGGCACCCAGACCTATAACAGCACCCCGGCTCGCGCCGATGCCGAAGGGGTGTGACGCGCCGGCCGCGAGAGGAACTCTCAGCTCGTACACGAGAGTGTCCATACGCCGTCGGATTCTCGCCTCGATTCCCCCGGTCGCGAGTATGCTCATCCGCTGATGTTCCTTCTCCCCGGTGAAAACCTCCAGTTCGAGCGGAGACTTCACCGGCTCTTCCTTGTCCATTGGCTGATCCATCAGCGGAAGAGCCCCATCCCTCTCCTCAACCCCTTCCGGCGGCCTCTGTCGCGGCCCCGCCACAGGGTAATGGATCCCGAATGTCTTCTTCCCGCCCCCTTCCCTGTCAAACCACCAGGTGATCCCCTCGCGCGNNAACACGGTTCCGGACATCCTCTTGTCTTCGAATGTGGAAGAGGAGGCGGCCCCCCCGGCGCCCGGTCCGGAGAAGTCAGGTGTCCCGCTCCGCCAGCGGCTCGCGATTTCCGTTGTCCCGCAACCTGCCAGGAGCGTCAGTGCTGCGGTGAAGAGCAGGTGAGCGCATGTCTTCTTCGCTGCCATGGTGTTATTCCAGTCCAAACACTGCCACAAATGAGAAGCTCAGCGCATCTTCAACCGGGATCATCAGGAGAGAGGGCCGGTCGATCTTGAAGGCGGCGAGGCTCAGGTCAAACCTCCCATCGACCTCCAGCGTTCCCGCCGACCAGTGGGGAAGCGCTCCGAACGTGATATCCCGGGTTACGCCGTGGAACGTGATCTTTCCCGCGATAATAAGGCTGTCCCCCTTCTGCGTGAAGCCCGTCCCCTCGAATTTTGCATCCGGATATGTGATCGCGTCGATCACTTCCATCGCGTGAGAATCGCGGTTCGAGTTCCCGCTGTCGAATGTCGTCACGTCGACCCACCCCGAGACCTTCTTGAATTCCTTCGTCCCAGGGTCGACCTCCAGATCATAGATGACCTCTTTGCTTGTCGCCTCTATCTTATGGAGCGGGTGTACCATCCGGTATGTCATCGAAGATTCTTCTTTTCTTTGCCTGAGGTGCTTCACCTGCGCAGGCGCGGGGACGGCAACCAGAACGACAAGCAGGACGAGGAGCACGACCGTTGTGGCGAGCACCGTCTTCATGGAGACCCCCTCTCAGAATGTTATGATGATCATCGAGGCGGCGAACACCCCGGTTGTGACGTACGCCGACACCTGGTGAAAATGCGCGGTCGGAAGGTCAATGTACGAGAGACGCCCCGAGCGCTTCTTCACCATCGAGCCAATAATCGGCGTCAGCACCATCCCCGCGACATGGACCCAGGCAAGAGTCTTGTGTATTGTCGTCGTGCTGGTCTCGTTCCGCCTGATGAGGGGTGGCGGGGAGATCACCGCCAGCAGACCGGTCAGCCCGTATGAAATAATCGCATATGTGAGGAACTGGTTGTGCTTCGTCTGGTCGGCGCGGTCCTGGACAGGGTCATTCGAATCGTTCAGTGTCTTCTGGCCGTAGTACAGGGTAGCACCAAGGAGGCCGAGCGTCACGAACCCGCCGATCTGATGCATCGTCAGCATGGTCCTGCGCGCCGAGAGCTCGCTCTTGCGGGATTCCGGCGTAAGTTCCCCGGCAATCCCGATGGAGCGGAAGAAGCCGCTCTCACCCCAGAGGCCCCTCTCCATGAAGCTGATGTTGTCGGGCAAGAGCCGGGGTCCCGTGTGTGGTGCCGCACTCCCAGCCGAAATTGTGTCGAACAGTGCCGTCTGAGGGATCAGAAGATCCGACGCACCCCAGTTCGCTTGGAAACCGGCGACCGGGAAAATCCCTGGTGCCGGAACACTCTGAAGTGCTTCCTCCTCTCGGGAGTGTGTGGTGTCGCCTTCCGCCATCGCCTGGTGGCACCAGGTGAGGCAGAGGAAGAGCAGTGTCCAAAGGGCCTTCATGGTTCTGGTTCCTCGTGATGTGCGTGTGGTATGCCGGAAGGGACGCTTTTCTCCCTGAGAGGAGAAAACTGAAGTGTCGCTTTGGAGGATTGCCCGCGTTTGGAGGCACACAACGAACGTCCCGGATATTTCTGATAACTCGAAACTAGTAGCGAACCGGGATGACTTGTGGCTCCTTTTGAGATGGGAGATCAGGAAAGAGCTTCTACATATATAAAGAAAAACCTGCTATTTGTCAAGGCCGGACCGCTTGAATCTCCGCCATTCGAGTTCTATATTGAACCGCTCTGTCCGGGTTTCTTTCCCCCCCGCGCCGTTTTGCTCCCGTACAGGGCCGGAGGCCTGTCATTCGAAAGATGTTTGCGGGAGGTACCTGAAGAAAGGGTATTGCATGATTGTCATCGACGGCGTCACCAAGACATTTTCAGTTTCCAGGCAGCAGCGGCGTGAAATGGGCCCGGAATTCAAGGGGCCGCGGATTGACGCCGTCAGGGACATCAGCTTCACCTGCAGGCCCGGACGGATNNTTCACGCTCCTGGGGCCGAACGGTGCCGGCAAAACGACGATGCTGCGTATGATTGCCACGATGCTGAAGCCGACCGGCGGCTCAATCACCGTCGCCGGGTTCGACGTTGTGAAGCAGCCGGTGGAAGTGAGGAGAAGGATAGGTTTCCTCACCGGGAACACCGGTCTGTACGACAGGCTGACCCCGGACGAGATGATAAAATACTACGCGGACCTCTACGGGATGGACGCAGGGACGTACGGCAGGAGGCGGGAGGAGATATTCGGGCTCCTCGGGATACATGAATTCGCGGGGAGGAGGATCGGCAAGCTCTCCAGCGGCATGAAGCAGAAGGTATCGCTGGCGCGGACGGTCATCCACAACCCCGAAGTCGTGGTGTTCGACGAACCGACCGCGGCACTCGACGTCGTCACCTCGCGCGCGATCATCCAGCTTATCAAACGATGCCGGGAAGAGAACAAGACCGTGATATTCTCAACGCACCGTATGGGGGAAGTGAGCCTCCTCAGCGACGATCTGGCGATCATCCACCGTGGGACATTGATATTCAACGGCTCGTACAAGGAATTTGAGAACCAGATGCAGACCCGCTCTGTGGAAGACGAGTTCGTGCGTCNNGCCTGACATGAGCACATTCGTGACGATATTCAGGAAAGAGTTCACCGACACGATCCGCGACAGGCGGACGCTCTTCATGATGATCGTGTTCCCCCTGCTCCTTGTGCCCGCGCTCATGATCGTGGTGACAAATATACAGATGTCGTCGATGAAGAAGGCGGAAGAAAAGGTTCTCAGGATCGCCCTCGTCTCGCGCGCCAACGCCCCCGGTCTCGTCGCCGCCCTGACCGGGCGGTCCGATCTTCGCATCATCACGGGGATCCCTGCCGACAGCATGGAGGTCCTGATTGCGCGGGACAGCATCGATGCGGCGGTTGTCATCGCTCCGGATTTCGACGCTGCGGTGGCGGGCATGACGAGCGGGACCATAAAGCTCTTTTACAAGTCATCGGACGACTTTGACATGGTCAAGCGCCGCCTGTCGGGTGTCATCGGGTCCTACGAGAAGCAGCTTGTCGCCGGGCGGTTTGCGAAGCTGAAGATCGATGCCGGGATTGTCAACCCCGTCAAAATAGAAGAGCATGACGTGGCGTCAATGAAGGAGCGGATCGGCAAGTCGGTTGGAGGGATGGTCCCCTACCTCTTCGTCATATTCTGCTTCATGGGTTCGATGTACCCCGCGATTGACCTGGCGGCGGGTGAGAAGGAGCGCGGGACCATGGAAACTCTCCTTACGGCGCCCGTGAGCAGGTTCCAGATCCTCCTGGGGAAGTTTGCCGTCGTGGTTCTGACAGGGCTCCTGAGCGCGGCCGTCTCCATTTTCGGGATCCTCCTTGCGGTGCGCCAGATCTCGAAGATCCCGCCGGAAGTGCTGAGTGCCGTCATGGCGATACTGGATGGTCAGACAGTCCTCCTGGTGCTCTCGCTCCTTTTCCCGCTCACCGTGTTCTTCGCGGCGTTCCTTCTTTCGGTGTCGGTTTTTGCGAAGTCGTACAAGGAAGCCCAGAGCATGATAAGCCCGCTGATGATCGTGGTGATACTGCCGGTCATGATCGGGCTTTTCCCCGGCGTTGCACTCGATCCGGTCACGGCGGTTATTCCGGTTCTGAACGTATCGCTCGCCACAAAAGAGATAATAGCGGGGACGATCAAGACCGGGCTTCTGCTTGAAGTGTACGCGTCCCTCTTTTTGCTCGCGGGGCTGAGCCTTTTCGGGTGCGCCCGTTGGTTCGAGAGGGAGGAGACGATCTTCCGCGGCGTCTGATCTTCGGGAGCAGGGGACTTTCGTTTTTGATCTTCCGTTCGTATATTCAATGTCTGAATCGGCACAATTCGCCCGCACCCTGCGTCGCTTCCATGGCGTTTCGAACGTGACCCACCCCGGGGACTCCGGAATAGCGAACCACTGGCTGAGAGAAGGTATCTGACCATGCACAACAGAATCATCCACAGAATCACTGCGGCCGTCGTTTTTGCCGTTTCGTTGACGCAGTTCCTGCTGACGGTCCAGCCGTCTGTCCCTTTCTGGGATCCGGGCGAACTTTCCGCCGCTGCCTACATGCTCGAGGTGCCCCATCCGCCGGGAGGTCCCCTGTTTTCCCTCATCGGACGGATCTTCTTCATGCTCCCGGTTCCGGGGGATATCGGCCTGAGGATGAATCTCCTTTCCGTTGTGACGAGCGCCCTGTCGGTTCTCCTGCTCTACCTTGTGGCGGTCAAGCTCATCCGTCACTACAAGGGGCAGGACCCGCAGACTCCGCTCGATGCGTTCGGAACGTTCGGGGCGGCGGCGATCGGTGCTCTCGCGTACTCGTTCAGCGATTCGTTCTGGTTCAGCGCCGTGGAGGCAAACTACTTTGCCGCGAGCACGTTGCTCTATTTTCTCGTGGTCTGGCTCATGCTCACATGGAATGAGCAGGCGGACAGCCCCCACAACGGCAAGTTCATCCTCCTCATCGTGTTCCTTGCAGGGCTCTCCGCGGGGGTGCACCTGATGAGCGTCCCGGCGATACTGGCGGTGGTCATGATCATCGTCTTCAGGAAGTACGTGACGGACACGGAATTCTGCCGCTCGTCGGCCTATATCTTCCTGGGCCATGTCCTTCTGCTTCTGATCATTGCCGCGGCCCTGTGGGCCAATCAGACCGGGCGTGCGACCCCGTCGCTCGAAGATTCCCGTTCGTTTGATCTGAAGTTCAAGGAGTGGATGATCCTGCCGAGCCTGCTCGTCGTTGCTCTCTTCTGGAAGAAAGTGTTCAACAAGAGCTCGTTCTACTTCCCCGTGGTTGCGGGAGGGGTCGCGCTTGCCATTCTCTATCCCGGCGTGATCAAGATGCTCCCCGGACTCCTCCGGTTGATCGCGGGGGACAATATCGGCGGGGGACTCGTGGTGCTCGTCGCCCTGCTGATCGCCCTTGCCCTCATCGCACGGTGGCTGGGGAAGGAGAAGATGACAATGCTGCACACCGCCGTCCTGGGTATCATGCTGGCGACAGCGGGGTTCACGACGTACACGATGATACTCATCCGCGCGGGGAAGGACACCCCGATGAACGAAAATGAGCCGAAGACGTTCTCCGGACTGATCACCTACCTTGACCGGGAGCAGTACGGCGACTTCCCCATTTTCAAGAGACGGTGGTCACCGGAAGCGCACCAGCAGGCAATCTACACGGCGTATTCGAGCGATCTTGATTTCTTCTGGCGCTATCAGATGAATCACATGTTCAACCGTTACCTGGCCTGGAACTATATCGGCCGGGAGGGGGAAGCCCAGGATTCGGGGGTCGATTTCAAGGTCCTGTACGGCATCCCGTTCCTTCTGGGGCTCGCTGGCCTCTACTTCCATTTCCGCAAGGACTGGAAGATGGCGTCGGTGTTCCTGATCCTCTTTGTGGTGATGGGCTACCTGATCGCGTTTTACCAGAACCAGCAGGAGTCGCAGCCGCGCGAGCGTGACTACTTCTATCCGGGAGCGTTTTCCATCTTCGCCATCTGGATCGCGCTCGGTGTCCGGGGGATCATCGACCTCATCGGGGAAAAGTTCGGGAAGGCGAAGAATTACCAGGTGGCGTTCGTCCTCATCCTGTTTTTCGTGCTGGTGCCGGTGCAGATGCTCCGGGCGAACTACCACTCGCACGACCGTTCGAAGAACTGGGTCCCGTGGGACCTGTCGTACAACATGCTGCAGACCTGCGAAAAGGACGCGATTCTCTTCACCAACGGCGATAACGACACGTTTCCACTCTGGTACCTCCAGGATGTCCAGGGAATCCGCCGCGACGTCCGCGTGATCTGCCTTAGTCTGGCCAACACCCCCTGGTACATCCACCAGATGAAGGAGAAGCCGTATTACGCGGAAGCGCTCGCTGTCCCCATCAGCATGCCTGACGACAGGATCCGCACAATACAGCCGGTCCAGTGGGAGCCGCGGACGACCGACCTTCCCGTGAGCCCGGAAGCCATCGCCAGGTACGGCGTCACGGACTCTACGATCCTCAGCCAGCACAAGATAGCCTGGCGGATGCCGAACACCATGCAGTTCGGCCAGACAAAGGCCATCCGCGTGCAGGACATCCTGATGCGGGATATCATCCTGACGAACCAGTTCAGGCGTCCCCTGTACATCGCCGTGACCTGTTCACCCGATGCCAAGCTGGGACTCGATGAGTACCTCTGGTTCAACGGTCTGGCGTGGCATCTGGAGCCGCGGAAGGTAAACAGGGAAGACCTCGGGGTGGACCATGATGTCCTGGAAGCCAACCTGATGCACGAGCCTTCGGGATTCACAAGGACTCCCCAGTACGGCTACAAGTTCCGCGGGGTCGGAGATACCACCGTCTTCTTTGATGAAAACGCAAGCCGCCTGATGACCAATTACCGGTCTGCTTTTGTCAGGCTGGCCATGTCGTTTGCCAACGCCAAAAATGACCTCAAGTCGAGCGCGGCGGTCCTGGACCGGATGGAACAGATCATCCCTCGCTCGAAATATCCGATGGGGTGGGAGCTGGAATCCGACCTTGCGCTCTTCTATCATCGCGTCGGCCGCATCGACGAGTTCAACCAGCTTGCCAACGGCGTCGAATCGGCGTGCGAACAGCTCATCGCGGAGGGGAAAGCGAACGTGAACTCGTATTACAACCCTTACCGGGTCCTGCTCGACCTGTATGATACACGGAAGGAGTTCAGGAAGGAACGGGACCTCCTTGCCAATCTCAACCAGCTCTACCCGAACACGCCGGAGCTGAAGAAAAGACTGGACGATATCGCGAAAGTTATGGCGGTGGATTCGATGCTCCGTCCCGATTCCGCTCGCTGATCCATATTCTTCAACCAATTGCAGGGAGGTCTGTATGAAGAATGCGTTCATTCGGCTTAGTGTCATCGCCATCGCGGCCATGATTGCCTTCAATAGCGGGTCCGCTCAGGAGACGAAGAAATCCAAGGCGAAAATGCCCTCCCAGGAGGAGATGATGAAGAGGTGGGCGGACGCCATGACGCCGGGTGAGGCGCACAAAAAGCTCGAGCAGTTTGTGGGGACGTGGGACGTCGAAGCGAAGGTGTGGATGAACGGACCCAAAGGAGAGCCCAGCGTTTCGAAAGGGACCGCGGAGTACAAGCTGGCCCTCGGCGGGCGGTTTCTCCAGCAGGAATTCTCCGGCGAAATGATGGGACAGCCGATGAACGGCGTCGGGTACACCGGGTACGACAATTTCGGGAAGAAGTACGTGAGCTTCTGGATCGACAATATGAGCACTGCCATGTCCACGATGGAGGGTACCATGGACAAGGAAGGAAAGACGCTCACATTGTGGGGAAAGATGGACGAACCGGCCACCGGGGAAAAGGGGAAGAAGGTGAAATACGTCACGCGGGTCGTGGACACGGACAAGCACGTATTTGAGACGTACGACGTGACCGCGTACGGGGACAAACTGCCGGTGATGGTGATTACCTATACCCGCAAATGACACGCTGCAGGGACGGCCGCTCCTCCTTCCGGGGGAGCGGCCCTGACCCTCCTTTTCGTAGCGGGGTGAATTCAGCGCACATTACATCCCGGAAAAGACCTCGTTCCAGAAGTTCTTCATTGCCTCCCACGAGCGCCTGTCGGCCTGCGCGTTGTAGGCGGCTCCCTTGCTGTTGTCGTTCCCTGCCCCCTTTATCGTGAAGGCGTGCACCGCGCCGCTGTATTGTACAAGCTCCCAGTTCACCCCTCCCTTCCGCATCTCATCCATGAATGCGGTAACGTCTGCCTGCTTGACATACGGGTCATCCGCGCCGTGCAGGACGAGGACTTTCCCCTTGATGTTCCTGGCGTCTTCCGGCGTGGGAGTACTGAGAGATCCGTGAAACGATACGACCCCTTTCACGGGAGCCCCGCTCCGGGCGAGTTCCAGCGAGGCACCCCCGCCGAAGCAGTATCCCATCACGCCAAGACGGCCCGGGTCGACTTCCGGACGCCCTGCGAGGAAGTCAAGTCCGGATTTGGCCCGGGCCCGGAACAGCGCCCTGTCCTGGAAATACTTTCCTGCCTCCGCCTGGGCCTCCTGCGCGTTTTTCGGCCTCACTCCCTTGCCGTAGATGTCCGCTGCGAATGCGACGTAGCCGAGGCCGGCGAGCATCTCCGCCCTCATCTTCGTATCGTCTGAAAGCCCCATCCAGTCGTGAACGACAAGGATGCCGGGGCGCTTTCCCGTGATTGATTCATCGTAGGCCAGATATCCCTGCAGCACCACATCCCCTTGCTTGTATTCCACAACCTCGGTTTTTACCTTGGCTGCTGCCGGAAGCGTGAATGCAAGAGCGGCGAGAATTGCCAGAAATCCTTTCATGCGTGGTTCTCCTGTGTGAATAGTGGGTTGGGGGGACTAAAACCATGTAACAGACGCTTCCCGCTCCGGGTTCCCGCGCCGCCCTTGCTCCCCACTTGCCTTCTCCCCCCGCGAGGGCTATATTGTTACATCCAAGCCACTCGCCGCTCCCTGTCATGCCCCTGAATCGTCTGACCAGACTGCTCGGCGTGCTCACGCGCCTCGACTCCCATCACAGGGTTTTCATCTCGGCGGTCTTTGCCGCAATCGTTCTGGCTGTCGCGTCGCGGGGTCTCCCTCTCACGGCCCGGATCGCAGTCACGTGGACCGCGTTTGCGGGGGCGCTGCTCATCCTCGCCTGGGGAGTGATCCTGACGGGGGATCCGACTGCGGTCAGGCGTTCCGCGGTGCTTCAGGATGCCGGGCGAAGACTCATATTCGCCCTGGTGCTTCTGGCCTCCTGCGGGAGCCTCTGGATAGTCTGGACTCTCCTTGCTCTCGCGCGCGGCCAATCGGGCGGAGCGTACGCCTTCTACATGACGCTTGCTCCGGTGTCGGTGGTGTTCTCCTGGTGCCTCGTGCATACGCTCTTCGCACTCAGGTACGCCCACATTTATTACGGTGCGGGTGAGGCACATGGGACTCATCACGGGGGACTCGAATTCCCGGGGGACCACGTCCCGGACTTCATGGACTTTGCGTACTATTCGTTCGTTGTCGGTATGACGGCCCAGGTGTCGGACGTGCCGGTGACGTCAAGACGTCTCCGCCGCCTGACGCTTCTGCACGGGGTCATTTCGTTCGCATTCAACACGGTCATTCTGGCGCTCACAATCAACGCGCTCGCAACCGCTACACTTTCTTAAGGAGACACGCCGTGAAAGCGCACCTTATGCTGTTCAATATCCTCCTCATGTCGCTCCTTGCATTCAACTGCAGCGGGTCGAAGTTCCGGAACTCGGGAGAGGAGAGGACCCTCCTTGCTTCAGGCGACGTTCACAACGGATGGTATTTTGCCGGGGGCCCGCAGGTCGATATTGACGGCACGGTGAACGGGGATGCGTTCATCGGGGGGGGAGTGGTGAACGTGCGGGGGACGGTCAACGGCCTTCTCGTCGCGGCCGGGGGACAGGTCAACGTGACGGGGACGGTGACCGACAGGATCATCTGCGTCGGAGGGGTGGTACGCATCTCCGGGAAAACGGACAAAAGCATGTTCGCGGGGGGCGGATCGGTTATCCTCGAGAAGGGTGCGACGGTGGGGGAATACCTCATGGCCGGCGGGTCGAACGTGCAGGTGCGGGGCGTCGTGGAGCGGGATGCAAAGATTGGTGCGACGGACCTGACCCTGACTGGACAGGTAAAGGGAAACCTCGATGCCGGGGTCGAGAATTTCACGACAGAAGAGGGTTCGACCGTCGGGGGGAATCTTACGGTCGCGGCGAAGGATTCGGGGAAAATACACATTGCCCCCGGGACGGTGCTGGGACAGGTCCGCCTGAAAGCAGGGCGGGAGGCTCCCCCGTCGCACACACTGGGCCTGACGCGGGGGCGGCTTGTGCTGCGCGTGATCTTCCTGCTGAGTCTCTGTGCGACCGCGCTCTTCTTCTCTTTTCTGTTCCCGCGTCAGATGGCCTCCGTCGGGACGATCATTAACGGGAGGCCCGGAGAGAGCGTCCTCGTGGGGCTTGCAGTGCTCCTTCTCGTCCCTATTCTTGTCATGGTGTTGTTCTTGACGATCGTCGGCATTCCGCTCGGCATCTTCCTGTTTCTGTATCTCTGCTGGCTCGCGTTTCTCTCCCAGATGTGCTTTGGCATCCTGCTCGGCTACAAGGTCTTCGGGTTTGACGGCAGGAGCGGGTGGGGCCTTTTCGGCCCGATCGCGCTGGGAATTCTCGCGGTGCACCTCTGCACGTACATCCCGTTCGTGAACGTGGTCGTCATCCTGGCGGGACTCATCTTCGGCGTCGGCGCCCTGGCGATCATCACGCGGGAGCAATTTCTGATCCTCCGCTCCCGCTGACATCACCGGCTCTTGTCCGGATACGGAGGCGGAGGCGGCAGGACGACGGGATGCCGTTTCATTTCTTCTTTGATCACGTCGATCGCCTTGTTCAGTTGCTCGTCGACCCCTGCGTACTCCTTCGCGGGGTCGTTGTCTATGATGATGTCCGGCTCCACCCCTTTCCCTTCCATGATCCACTCCTTCCCCTCGACATCGTACCGTGAGAATTCCGGCCTGTTGAGGAATCCGCCGTCCAGCAGCGGCAGTGTGCCCCGGATGCCGACCACGCCTCCCCAGGTCCGCTTGCCGATCAGGGTCCCGAGCTTGTTCTTCCTGAACCTGTAGGCGACGATGTCTCCGTCAGAGGCGGAGAACTCGTCGATGAGCAGCACTTTCGGCCCGAAGATCATGCCGCCGGGGTCGGGAGCGGGGGCGGCGTTCCTCGCGATGTCGATCATCGTGATCTCCCGCTTCAGCCGTTCGATGATCTGGGGAGAGACATTGCCGCCGCCGTTCCCCCTGGCGTCAACGATGAGAGCTTCCTTGCGGAGTTGCGGGTAGAAGTACTTCGCAAATGTGTTGAGGCCCGGGGTTCCCATGTCCGGGATATGAATGTAGCCGACTTTCCCGTCGGTCGCCCTGGAGACTTTCTCCATGTTCCCCTCAATCCATTTCAGGTAATACAGCTCGTGCTCATCCGCAGTCGGGATCACGACGGTCTCGTGGCTCCCCTCCTCTTTCGGCTCGGAATTCACACGGAGCGTCACCTGCTTCCCGGCGGTGTTCACGAGCGACTGGTAGATGTCGGGCATCATGTTTGTCGGCTGCCCGTTGACGGCGATGATGAAATCTCCTTCCTTCACGCTGACGCCGATCTCCGTCAGGGGGGATCTCCCGTTTTTCTCCCAGTTTTCCCCCTTGAGGATCCCGGTGATCCGGTAACAATGTGTTGATGGATCGGATTCGATCGTTGCTCCGAGGAGCCCGGTCGGGATCCTCTCGGGCTTCGGGTACTCCCCGCCGCCGACATAGGTATGGCCGATGTTGAGCTCGGAGATCATCTCGCCGATCACGTACGTCAGGTCCGCCCGGTGATTGACGAAGGGGAGAAGGACTTCGTACTTCTTCCGGATCCCCGCCCAGTCCACCCCGTGGAGATGGGGGTCGAACAGGAAGTCCCGCATCTGCCTCCAGCATTCCCTGAAGATCTGGTCCCATTCGGCACGGTGGTCGAGGTTGACCTTCATGTCCGCGAGGTTCAGGTGCTCCTTGGCGTCGATTTTGGACGCCGGCAGGTCGATGATGGAGTACTCGCCCGACTGGTTCACGAGCATCTTCTTCCCGTCGGCGGATATCTCGAACCCGTTCACTTCGCCGAGCTCGGTTTCCTTCAGTTTGTCGAGCTCGTACAGGAGGAGCTTTGACTTCTCATCCTTGCTTCCATTCCTGATGTAATAGAGCTTGTCGCCGGCCGATTCAAGGCTGCTGTAGGCTGAACCCGGGATGGGGAGGGCCGCGATGCGGGACTGTATCCCCTGGGGATCGACGGTGACGGTCACGGGCTTCTCCGGCTCCTTCTTGTCCCCGGGTTTCCCCTTCTCCGCCTCTTTGAGTCTGACTTCATCGCTCTTCGGCGCGAAGGGGGACGTTGTCGCCTGGGCCAGAGTGATGAGGTAGATCCCCGCCATGTCACGGTAGATGTGGTTGAACTCCAGCTGACCGAAAACCGGCCGGAAGTTCCTGTCGGACACGAAGAAGAGATACTTGCCGTCGGAACTGAATGCGGGCCCGTACGATTCGTACCAGCCGTCCGTGATTTCGACGGTCTGATTGCTTTCCACCGAATAGAGCTGGACGGTTGTCAGTTTCTTCTCCTCGGGTTTGCCGAACGCGATCCACCTAGAGTCGGGAGACCAGCAATAGTTGGTGAATTCCCAGGCCGTGGCCTGCGCGACAAGCGTGACCGACCGGGAGTCGACGTCGACGAACTGCAGACGCAGCTTCTTGTCCGCCCACAGGATCTTCCTGCTGTCGGGCGACCAGTACGGCTGGTACTTGTATGTGTCGGCGCCGGTGGTGATCTGACGGGCGGGGGAGAGGCCGTCCTGCGGGGCGATCCAGATTTCATCCTCGCCGGAGGCGTCGGAGAGGAAAAGGATCGATTTGCCGTCGGGCGACCACTTGGAGTTCCGCTCGTGCACGCCGGGGGTCCCGGTGAGGTTCCGTGTGTTGCCGTACTTGACGGGGACCGTGAAGACGTCTCCCCGCGCCCCGAAAAGGGCCCTGTTCCCGTCCGGTGCGATTTCGTAGTTCGTGATTTCCTTGCTGACGTCATGGAGGCCGCCCCTGCCCGAGGCGAAATCCTCCTCGATCATGATGCTGACTTTCTGTGTCTCCCCCGTGGCCAGGTCGAACCTGTAGATGAACCCGCCGTTCTCGAAGACGATCGCGTTGTCGCCGAGCGAGGGGAACTTGATGTCATAGTCCGTGAAACCTGTCAGCTTTTCCGTCCGGCCGCTGCCGGTGTCATACGCGTAGAGGTTGAACCTCTTGCTCTCATCCCTGTCGGAAACGAAGTAGATCTTGTTTCCGCTCCACATCGGGTAGACGTCCTGCGCCGGGTCCTTCGTGATATCCGTCGTGGTCTTCGAGGTGAAATCGTAGATCCAGATGTCGTCCGCCTGTCCCCCGCGATACCGTTTCCACGTCCGGAATTCGCGGAAGACCCGGTTGTACGCCATCTTTGTCCCGTCCGGGGAGTATGAGCACCATCCCCCGCGCGGGAGCGGGAGCTGCTCGGATAGCCCGCCCGTCAGTGCAACACTGAAAAGTTGCCCTTTGAAATCGTTCCATTCCGTCCAGCGCGAGCGGTACACGATGTGCGATGCGTCCTTCCAGGTCATGACGATGTTGTTCGGACCCATCCGGTCGGAGACGTCGTCCCTCCCGAGCGTCGCCGTATACGTGAGGCGGCGCGGCACCCCCCCCTCCGCGGGCATGACATAGACTTCCGTATTCCCGTCGTACTGTCCCGTGAAGGCGATGGTCTTGCCGTCTGGAGAGAAGCGGGCGAACATCTCGAACCCCGGGCCGTCCGTCATCCTGCGTGCAACTCCCCCGGATGAGGGGACGGTGTACAGATTCCCCGCGTACGTGAACACGATCTGACTTCCGTGGATCGCGGGGAAACGGAGGAGGCGCATTTCCTGCTGGGCTGACAGTTCCGTGGATCCCAGGGCAAGCAGTCCCAACAGCGGGAGGACATGGGTGACAGACATGAGGAGTTTCCTCGGGTGGGTTGAACATCAGGCTTAACTAAAATCATACGCACTGTGCGCGAAAATGTTTCACTCATTTCTGCGGATTCGCTATTGGGTTCGGCGTTCAGTATCTTGAATTACACCATCCGGAAGGGGACGAATGAAAATCTTGGGAAAGCGATACACTGGTGGTTCTCTGCAGCTTCCTGTTCNNGTGAGTGCTCTGTACTGGCTGGAATTCTGGCACGAAGCGCTTGACAGGGCGATCGTCATCAATACGAACAATCGCAAACCCGTCCAGGATCTGCAAAGGGTGGAAATGGAATACGCGGGAATGATCGCAACGTTGAAAGAAGGATTGAAGCGGTCATCATTGAAGTCGGATTGAAGGAGAAGCGTTCGGCTTCGGCAACATCGTCGTAGGAGAAGCTCATTGACAAGAACCTCTTTTGCTCTCCCTGACAGGCAGGGGGGAGCGGAAGAGGTTTTTCTTGAAGGCTCGCCGTGTCACACATGACAACGGACTTTGTCCAGACGACCCCGGGGTTATGCCGTCGACCATACGAAGAAGAGGTTCATGTAGCCTTCCGCCATCCAGTTTACCCCGCGCCGGGCAGGAACATCCCGCTGGTCCTCCTGTACGCCGCGTACGCTGCTCCGAATTTCCTCAGGTTTTCCTCCTCCTCGATCTTTGCCGTGAAGAACAGGAACAGCGATGCGAACACGCTCGCCAGCAGACCCTCAGCCGACAAATGCTTGAGGCAGGCCCCCCACGCCAGGAAGAGAAGCGAGCTGTACAGCGGGTGCCGGATGCGACGGTAGACTCCCTCCGTGACAAGTTGTGTCGTATTTTCAAAACCGAAGTCCGGGTCCCCCGGCCGGGCGGGCACCGCTCCCCCCGCGCTCCTGAGCCTGACGAACCCGCCTGTGGCCAGGCAGATGGAGAGCACAAGGAGGGCCCAGGAGACGATCTGAAGAGGGGAGAAAGGGTTGTCGAACCAGAATGGAAGGTTCATGATGATCTGGAGTGCGATCGCCTCCCATGCGAAGAACCTGTAGAATCCATGACTTCCGGGTGCCCGGAGGGATCGTCTGGAGACCCACGCGAGCAGGAGCGAAACGGGGAGCATGATAATGAACCGGTTCATCGGTGCGCCGCCTCCTACGTCCATACACCCGGAATCTTTCCTCCGCACCCCTTGCACTTCCCGTTCTCGATTTCCTTTTTCAGGACTGCGAATCCCCGGCGCTCCACGACGATTGCTCCGCAGCGTGGACAGAATGTGTTCTCCGCTTCGTGCCCCGGGACGTTCCCGATGTAGACGTAGCGGAGGCCGGCCTTCATCGCGATCGTTCGTGCCTTCTCAAGTACCGAAACGGGCGTCGGGGGGAGCTGGTTCAGTTTATAGAGGGGAGTGAACCTGCTGAAGTGGAGCGGTGCGTCCTGCAGGCCGTTCGCACAAAGCCATTCAGACATCCGCCTGATCATATCCATGTCGTCGGTCCATGTCGGTATGATCAGGTTGGTGACCTCGAGCCATACCCCTTCCTCTTTGAATACCTTCAGCGTCCGCAACACCGGGTCGAGCCTCGCGGAATTCAGCTCGAAATACACCTTGTCATCGAAGCTCTTGAGGTCGATGTTCGCAGCATCGATGACCCTGCAGAGCTTGCGCAGCGGGGCCTCGTTGATGTACCCGCTCGATTTCCAGATGTTGCGGAGCTTCTGTCTGTGCGCCAGAGCTGCGGTGTCATATGCGTATTCATACCAGGTCACAGGTTCCGAGTACGTATACGCGATTGAAGCGCACCCTGCGCGGGCGCACTCTTCCACGACCCTTTCCGGCATGAGGTCGGCGTTTTCCGTTTCGTCGGGACTTACCTGGGAGATCTGCCAGTTCTGGCAGTTGAGGCATCGCAGATTGCAGCCTGCGGCAGCGATGGAGAAAGCCTGTGTGGAGGGGAGGAAATGGAAGAGGGGTTTCTTCTCGATCGGGTCGACATGCACCGCACAGGGATTTCCATACGCGATGGAGAGGAGTTTCCCGCCCACGTTGACCCTGTTCCGGCAGCGGCCTGACTCCCCGGGCCCGAGGAGGCACCCGTGGGGGCATTTGAGGCACTGGAGTCCGTTTGGTGTGGAGGTGTAGAACAAGGCCTCCCTGCTCCACTTTCCCGCCCCTTCAGCCGGCGGAAGTCCGAACAGCGTCCTGATCTCCGGAGGCAGGTTCGTCTCGCGCCCTGGACTGAACATGCATGACCCCGCACCGAGACAGCAGAGTCTCAGGAATTCCCGCTTGCTGTATCCTTTCATCCGCACCTCCTCCTGAAATTGACGCGAACCTCACCGACCTGACCCGTTCCTTCTTCAACCGTTCGTCAGGTATCTCCTCCGAACGAGCAGGCAGAGCACCCCCCCTCCCGCGGACACGACGCCGGCCAGGAGGCTCACGCTGATGAGTCCGAAGAGAGGTATTGCATAGACGCTTATGAGGAGGGCCCCGAAGGCAGCCCCGAACAGATCGAGTCCGTATAACTCTGAAGCCACTTCTGTCGTGCCGCCCCGGCGTACCCGCGTGGCGATTGCGAACTCGATTCCGGTCAAGACAGCCGCCCCAAAGGCGATGGCGGTGATCACGCACTGGATGAGCAGGGGGTGGGAGATCATCGTCTGCAGCCAGAGAAGCACTGCCGGAAGCAGCAGGCAGATGACCGAAACCCCGAACTGCAGGATGATGAAACTGTTGATGCCGGGGCGCCGGACGATTCTCCCCGCCAGGAGCGTGCCGGCCCCGATCCCGCCCATGAACGCCGTGATGACGATCCCTGTCATCTGAAACAACGAGCCGCACAGGACCTGGAATGAAATCAGAAGGACGATCTCCACCGATGAGGCCGCAAACCCCCCTGCAAACATCCCGGCGCCGACGGCGCTGAATCGTCCGAGCAGAAGAAGGAGCGCGAAACCCGCCGCCAGGAGCCAGGGCCCCGGATTGAATCCGAAATAACTCAGCCAGTACCCCAGCTGACGGTAATAGCAGACTGGGGTGAAGTCCCTGTTGAGCACGGAGGACGTGTCTATCATCGAAGTCACCTCGCGGCTCCGTTGGGCGATCAGGCGGTCGTCCAGGTAGAAGCGGTTGACGTACAGAGTACTGACAGCCCGCTTCTCGACCAGCCCCGTGATGCCGATGTCCAGCGCTCCGTCGGACGCCAGAAAGTAATTCCGCTCGCCCGGGACGATCAGGACATGGGCGAAGACACGTTGAAGCGTCATGTACAGGATCGAGTTCAGACGGCGGGCCTCGTTCCCCTGGTACTCTGCGGCCTGCAGGAGACTTATCGAGACCACCGCGCTGTCATTCATGACGCGTTTGAGCTCCCTGAAGAACTCCAGCGTGTAGAACCTGTTGAGTTGTGCGGTCGCCGGGTCGGGCAGATTTATGAGGGCGGCGTCGTACCGGTTCCCCGTGGAACGGACGTACATGCGGGCATCTCCGCCGACGACGGAGATCCGGCTGTCATCCAGCGCCCTTGTGAATTTCCTGCCGATGCCGGTGATCCACGGGTTGATTTCCACATAATCGACCCCCTGCACGCCGTATTTCAGTATCTCCGTTGTCGTCCCCGATATCCCCCCCCCGACGAGCAGCACCCGGCGTGGAGAAGGTCTCTGCAGCATGCAGTAATGGACCGATTCCTCGTTGGGTGTCACATCGTTCGTCGAGAACATCAGAATTGAATTTTCGAAAAAACAGGCTTCCCCTCCCTGGCGGGTGACGGTCAGATTCCCGTACGGTGTGTCTTTGAAATACACGATTTTCTGTCCCGGGAAGAGGAAGCTCCGGGTCCAGGGATCGGCGCCGTTGGTGATGAGCCCAACGATCGCCGCGCCCATCACTGTCAGCACCCCCACCGCGGCCGCGGCGGCCCTTGACGTCCAGGCGAGGAAAAGCGCGACGGCGAGGTCGACAAGGAGCAGGACGAACAATGTCTGGAACGTCTCCAGAAAAGTCGTCAGCGTGAGAGTGAAGACCACTCCGCCGGCGGCGCTGCCGAGAGATTCCCAGGCATACACACTCGCCGTCCTGTTTTCGCCTTCGATCGAGGAGATCAGATGGACAAAGAACGTGAAGAGGAAGCCGGAGAGCAGGCAGAACGGGGCAAGTACGACGAGCGAGGCGGCGAGCGCCTGCAGAATTCCGACCATGCTCCCTGCCGTAAAGATGAAGTTCCGCATGGTGCGGAGAAGCAGCACTGCCAGCGGGGGGAGCGTGCCCGAACATGCCAGGGCGGCGGCGGGGAAAGAGCGGCGCGGAGAAAGGGGGGCCGAAAGTCTGCCGAGAAAGGCGCCTGCGCCCGTCAGCATCATCCAGACGGCGAGGACGACGCCGATGACCAGCTCATTCCCCTGAAAGACGGAAACAAACTCGCGCAGGAGTATGATCTGTGTGGCGAGGGACGTCATCCCCAGGACTGCCACGGCCACTGCGAGTTCTTTAGCCTTCCGGTTCTCCAAAGACTATCGCCTCGTAGACGTAGAGCTCGGCATCCTTCCAGCCATCCCAGCCAATCCCGGCCTTGTCCTGGGCGCAATGCCCGAGGAATTCCTCCCTGGTCCATCCGGTCTCCTGTGCGACCTGGGGGAGAAATGTTCCCGACCGGGTTCCCTTCTTGATGTAGATGCCATGCTTCCCGAGCTCGAATTCCGCTATCGAACCGATCTTCCGCAGGGGCGTAAGGACGGAGATCTCAATCTGGAGATTCCTCACCTCAGAAGGTTCGACGGGGCTGAACCGGTAGTCCTGCGACGCCGAGGCCACCGCCATGAGTTGGACGACCTTGAACAACGGCTCGTCGGCGTCAAACTTCCCGATGCATCCCCGGAGCTGGCGGTGTTCGTTCAGCGTCACGAATGCTCCGCAGGGGGTCCGGAGCGATCCCGTGAGCGTCGCCGGGTCAATCTCCGGGACGCTGCCGTGAAGAACGTACTCTTCCACGGTCCGGCGCGCAAGGGAAAGCAGCGTTTTCTTTTCCCCGGCTGAGAGAGAGAACGTCTCCTTTGCCTTGAGCGTCCTGTCTTCCGAGAGTGCGATGGCGCTGTAGCCGACGACCCTGTCCCGTTCGCCGGCCGGCGAGTCTCCCGAATTCTTGTATTGCACGAGAGTGAACTTGTGCCCGGATCCTCCGGCGGTCATAGAAAGGAGAGTCAGAACGGCCGACCAGCCGCAGAGGCTGGTGGCGAGGTTCGGTATGCCGGCCCTGGCGTTCCTCTCCATCGTTGCCATCAGGCTGTCGGGCGAATTCGTCAGTATCGCTCCGGCGGTTGCCTTATCGACCCGGACGGCATCGTTATATGCGGGGTAGTGGGAAAAATCGCTGCTGATGACGAACAGGTTCCGGCTGTTCAGGTAGGGCCGGAGGACTCCGGCGATCATCCCGCACGTTTCCGGGGAGTTTGCGCCGACGACGATGGGGACGATCCTGAAATGCTTCGACAGTATGTGCTGCAGGAACGGAACCTGCACTTCCACGCTGTGTTCGGCGGCGTGGGCATCCAGCCTGTCGCTGAACACCCGGCTCGCGCGTATCAGCTGTTTGCCGAGTTCACGGTTCACCTCGACGCTGCCGAGCGGGGTGAGAAAATTCCCCGCCGTGTACACGGAAGCCCCCTCGAATCCGACATTGTGACTCGGGCCGATGATGAAGATGTTGTCGTACTCTTTCGTCCTGTCGATGGTGTTGTATCCGGACGCCGCAACCTCGCCGGAATAGACATAGCCGGCGTGCGGGACGATGATGGCGATGACGTCGGTCAGTCCTCCTGAAGGGAGTGCGCGGGAAAAAAGATCGGTGAGCATCCGGTCAAGGTCGCCGCGCGCGGCGGGATAGAAGGATCCTGCCACGGCCGGTTGCCTGTCCGCGGCGGGTTTCTGCGCGGTACAGGAGGACACGAAGAACAACAGGAGGATCAGGAGGAGCGGCGGTCTTTTCGGGCCCATGGGTGCCCTCATCAGGTATGCGACAGGTTGACGTGCAGGTGCTCTCCCCCGAAATCTACCCCATGCTCACTGCAATGTCAACGTGTCAGCCGTTTCACTGACTTTTCCCCGGCATCACTGTGGGGAATATCGTATATTTCACCCGATTTCATTTCTGTCCGAAACACAGGTTTCCCAACGGCGTACAAGGAATGTAGCCGGCGATCTTCCTGCCGCGCTCCGGAATATCCCGCACGGATTTTTCATCAGGCACTTCACAGGCACCATGGAATCGTTCAGAGACACGGTTTCAGAGCTGACCGACAGGTATCTCGCTCTCTGGTCGGAATCCCCCGGGACCCTACCTGACCATCTCCGCCGTTTTTCCGCCGCCGACAAGGCGGAAAAAGAGCGGGAAGTCGATTTCCTGATGGAGAAGAGTCTCCCCGGGATGGATCGTTACGAAGAGATGGAGGCAGGAGAGCGGGGACGCTATCTCGGGAGGGCTCACACGGCCCTCGGAAAGCTCATGACGGGGGATGGTGATCCCGCGGTCGACCGTTTCTTTACGGAATGTGAATCGGCCGGAAAGTCGTTTGTCCAAAGGGCGAGAAAGTTCGACCCGTCCCTTTCCGAGAACGACATTCATCAGGCGCTCAGAAACCAGTGGGTCTTCAACAGCATACAGTCGTACCTGGCGCATCCCGTGACGCTGACATCCTCCTCCCTCGGGTACAGCCTGATGTATCCCTGCACGGATAACTGGCTCGACGGAGCCGGCCACACCCCGGCGGAGAAAGATCGATTCAATCATTCATTGAGATTGTGGCTCGAAGGGGATGCGGAGGCGGGGGCTGACTTTGATGACCGGGGTTTCCGGGGACTTCTGAGGATGATTGAAGAAGACTATCCGCGGGGGCGCTACCCCGCCGTGTACGACAGCCTGCTCGCCATCCACCGGGCGCAGCAGCGGAGCCTCCTTCTGCATGGCCGGGTGGAGGACCAGGCGGAGCCGTTTCTGCAGTCGCTCACTATTGAGAAGGGGGGGACCTCGGTTGCAGTGGACGGGTATCTTGTCTCGGGCACCCTCGGGGCGGGCTCTCTCCACGCGTTGTTCGGTTACGGCGTCGTTCTGCAGTTCATCGATGACCTGCAGGACATCCCCGAAGACACGGCGTCTGGTCACTCGACGATCTTCACGCGGAGATGCCGGACCGGACCGCTCGATGGCGTCACAAACAGCCTCTTGAGCTTCACCTGCGAGACGGTCCGTTTGCTTGGCGATCGCCCCTCGGGAGGAGCACGTTCCCTCTCCCGCCTCATCGAGGGGAGCTGCGTGTTCTTGATCCTTGAGGCGGTGGCGAGGTACAGTCACCTCTACTCGGGAGCGTATCTCCGCATGGTCGAAGAATTCTCTCCACTCCGCCTGACGTACATGGGCGGACTCCACAATCGTGTCAGGATGAATCTGGGTGCGCGGGAACATGTCCTCTTCCCTGCATAGTCTGTTGCATTCCAGGCTCTCAATGCCATGAGTTCCCACGCTTCGTCGCATCACCCGTCATGAATTCAAACGGCCGGGAGAATTTCCGCATGCGTCCTAGAACGATATTCCTGCTGCTCCCCGTCCTGGCGTGCTCGATTTCAGGGTTCGCACAGCTCCCGCGCCTCATCGACAGGGAGCTTTTTTTCGTGGATCCCGGGATATCCGGTTCTCAGATCTCGCCGGACGGCCGGTTCATTGCATTCCTGAAACCGTTCAAGGGGGTGGGCAATATCTGGGTGAAGGCGCGTGCGGAGTCTTTCGACCGTGCCCGGCCGATCACCGCGGATACGGCGCGTCCGGTGAGCGCCTATTTCTGGTCGCTGGACAGTAAATACGTTCTCTATGCGCAGGACAAACGCGGTGACGAGAACTACAGGATCTACGCCGTGGACCCGAATGGCTCCGGCGACCGCGTGCCGCGCGCCCGGGACCTGACCCCCCTTGAGAAAATCCGCGCCCTTGTCGTCGCCCTCCCGCGGAAAAGGCCGGGTGAAATACTTGTCGGCTTGAACGATAGGCGTCCCGATTTGCACGATGTATACCGCCTCGACCTGTCCACCGGGGCGAGGACACTCCTGTGGAGGAACGACCAGAATGTCGTGGGATGGCAGACAGATCTTGAGGGGGCGCTCCGGCTCGGCC
>PMDK01000252.1 GCA_003154425.1 Ignavibacteriota bacterium | reverse complement strand
GCCGGTGTGACGGTGGAAAGGAGGAACTCCCCCGCAGGACGGCATGTTATAGTAACAGCAATGCAGCGTTCTTATCCACAGACCAGCACGGGGAAGACAATGGTCATCACAGACGTCAAGAATGCGGCCCATCGCGGAGCGCGCATGCTCCTTGCGGCCGCGGTACTCAAAGGAGCACTTATGACTCTCGCCTTTGCAGGGGAAAAGCCCGCCACCGGGGTCCTCGGTTTCACGATGAAGAGCATTGACGGGGAGCAGGTGGCCCTGTCGAAATACAGGGGAAAAGTCCTGCTGATAGTGAACGTCGCCTCTCAATGCGGCAACACCCCCCAGTACAAGGATCTCGAGGCTCTCTACCTGAAATACAGGGACCAGGGGTTCGTGATACTGGGCTTCCCGGCCAACAACTTCGGATCCCAGGAACCCGGGACGGACCAGGAAATAAAGACATTCTGTTCATCGACTTACGACGTCACATTCGACCTCTTCTCCAAGATATCCGTCAAAGGCGATGATCAGCACCCCCTTTACAGGCTCATCACGTCTGACTCCACGTACGGCGGGGAGGTGAAGTGGAATTTCCAGAAGTACCTGATCGACCGGGACGGGAAGATTGCAGGGAAATTTCTCCCGAAAACACAGCCGATGTCCCCCGAGGTGGTCTCGGCGATCGAAAACGCGCTGAAGAAATAGCCGCCGGCTTTCTTGTAGGAGCCCACCGGGTACCGAAGATCGTCGTTCATGACGCTGTTCTCCCTACGAAGATGTGAGGGGAGCCGCGGCCTTCCTCTTTCCGGACTGGCCCGTTATTATCAGCACGACGGCGAGTATGATCACCGCGGCCGGGAGGAGCATCTGGAGCGTCAATGCCTCGCCTGCCAGGCTCCATCCAAGGAAAATGGCGATCACCGGATTGACATACGCGTATGTCGCCACTCTCGATGCGTGGGCCACGCGCAACAACCAGACGTACGCTGAAAAGCCGATGATGGAGCCAAAAATGCACAGATACCCCACCGCGAGCCAGGAACGGGTCGAGACCGACGCCGGGTCAAATCTCTGGAACTCACCGGAGACGGCCGAAAGGAGAAAGAGCGCCGCCGCACCCGAGAGCATCTCCATCGATGTCGCAAGCAGGGGCGAGGAGGGGAGCAGAGCCTTGCGGGAATAGAGCGAACCTGTCGCCCATGACACCGAGGCTATCAACAGAACGCCAATCCCCGCCATGTCCAGCGCCTTGTGCCCCAGAAGCTGGTCCGGTCCGATCAGCATGAGGACTCCCGCAAATCCCGCGATCAATCCGATAATGACCCCGGGCCGGGGCCGTGCGGCCCCGTGCAGTATCCAGTCGAGAACGACAATCCACAGGGGAACCGTCGCCGCGAGAATCGCGGCGATCCCCGAAGGAACGCGTTGTTCCGCCCAGGTCACGCCGCCGTTGGCTATAAAGAGGAGGAGAATACCGATGACTGCGGCCGACCGCCACTCTCTGGCCGAAGGGGGGGGCGCTCCCCGGAGACGGGCCCAGCCATAAAGAAGCAGCCCCGCAGTGGCGAACCTCATGCCCGCCATCATGAAGGGGGGGATCGTCTCGACGCCGAACCGTATGGCCAGGTAGGTGGATCCCCACACGACGTAGACCGCTGCAAACGCCATGATCATTTTTGATCCCGGCAGTCGCTCCTTCAGATGCAGCGTTCGCACTCCACTCCTCCCGTTTTCACCAATGTACGCAATCAACAACAAACATGGCAGGAAGGGGGAAAGACTCAATCGTCCTTGCGGTAGGCGATGCGGGTGATTGTCACAAACAATACCGGGACAGCAAATATCGCGAGCATCGTCGCGGCCAGCATCCCCCCGAGCACCGTCCAGCCGATCGTCGAGCGGGCCTGCGCCCCCGCGCCGGTGGCAAAGGCAAGCGGGGACACGCCGAAAATGAAGGCGAGCGACGTCATCAGGATGGGACGAAGCCTGAGTGTGACGGCTTCGATCGTTGATGACAGGATCGACACTCCCCTGTCCACCCGAACCTTCGCGAACTCGACAATCAGGATGGCGTTCTTCGCGGCCAGCCCTATGAGGGCCACCAGCCCGATCTGTGCGTAGACGTTGTCGCTGAGCGACGGGATGAACGTCAGCGTCAGTATGGCACCGAATGCCCCGAGGGGGACGGCCAGCAGAACGGCGAAGGGGACGGACCAGCTCTCATAGAGCGCGGTGAGAAAGAGAAATACAAAAACGATGGAGAGCGTGAATATCGTCGCGGTGCTGCTCCCCGCGTTGATCTCCTCCCGCGTGAGCCCCGAGAACTCGTACCCGTAGCCCGAGGGGAGAACCTGCGCCGCCACAGCGCGGAGGGCCTCGATGGCCTGCCCGCTGCTGTAGCCCGGCGCGGCCACGCCGTTGATTTCCGCCGTGCGGAAGAGGTTGAAGTGGGAGATCAGGGGGGCGTTCTCCACGACCTTCGAGCGGATCAGCGTGCTGAGCGGGATCATGTCTCCCCGGCCGTTCCTGACGTAATACTTCGACAGGTTTTCGATGTCGGCGCGGTATTCCGTGTCAGCCTGGGCCACCACATGGAAATTCCGGCCGTAGATCGTGAAGTCGTTCACGTACCGGCTCCCGAGATACGTCTGGAGCGTGCTGAACACATCGGCGATCGAGAGCCCGAGCTTCTTGCACTCCTCCCTGTCGACGTCCACCTGGTAGCCCGGCGTCCGCGCCGTGAAAAACGAAAAGA
>PMDK01000272.1 GCA_003154425.1 Ignavibacteriota bacterium | reverse complement strand
ACCTGCGCGCCGGCGGCGGCGGCTCTATCGGCCAGCGCGATATGCTTCCCGATGTTCGCGTGCATATCACCAAGGACGGGGTCGATCTGTGCCAGCGCGAGGCGGAATTTCATGCGGTGTTCCGGGGGGATGAGAGGGAGCTCATGAACCTGAAAGGTCGAGCATCCTGATGTCTTTGATATACGGGACCGTCTTGTCTGTCTTCATTTCCTTAAGCCGGGAGAGCTTCTTCTCGATACGGGCGAGGTTGTCACGGATGATCTTGAGGTATGTCGTCATCTGGTCGGCCCCGTGGGCTCCGGCAAGACCTTCGATGGTGACGCGGATCTCGTCGAGCGGCTTTCGGATTTCCTGAGCGATCTTCGGCACCATCCCCTGGATTGTCTCGAGACGGTGCTGGGATATCTCAAGGGAGGTGAGTTGGTCACGGAGTTTTTTCCGTTCGATGACGTTCAGGATGGTCTTGGGAAGGACGGGAGTGGAAATCTCGTCCTTCACGAGATAGTCTTCCACCCCAAGCTTCAGCACCTGCACGGCGAGGTCGAAGTCCTTGTTGACGGTGAGAAATACGACGGGGGTCGCGATCCCCCGGGCCTGGAGCGTCCTTGTCGTCTCCAGACCGTTCTGCCCGGGGAGGAAATAGTCCATCAGGATGATGTCGAATTGCGAGCCCGCAGCAAGTTCTTCGAGAGCGGCGGTACCGCTTTCGCGCCAGACAATCTCAAACTGTCCCTTCTCGTACTTCCTCAGGAAGACCTCCACGAGGTTTGCAAAGTCGCGGTTGTCCTCAACGAGCAATATGCGAACGTGGCCGGGATCGGTCATCGGATCAGTCCGGTATGGTGAAAAAGAATTTCGTCCCTTCCCCCACGACAGAATCCAGCCAGATGCGGCCTCCGTGGTTCTCGACGATCTTCCTGACGATTGTCAGTCCCGCACCGGTTCCCCGGAAATCCTCGGTCCTGTGAAGCCTCTGGAAAATGACGAATATCTTGTCGTACTGCTGCCGTTCGATTCCGATGCCGTTGTCCTGGACGGAGATGGTACAGCCCCCCCCGGCACGGATCACCTCGATATCAACCCGCGGCGCCGGACTCCGGTTGAACTTGATCGCATTGGCGATCAGATTCCTGAACACCATCCCGAGCTGTATCCTGTTGTAGCGCACCGTCGGGAGGTCCTCCGGGACATTGACCGTCGCGTGGCTCTCGCGGAGGGTGAATTCGACATCGCGCAACACCTCGCCGATCACATCGCGGAGCGGGAGCGACTCCTCCGCTTCCGAGACCCTTCCCAGGCGCGAAAGTGTCAGCAGGTCGTCGATGAGTCCCTTCATCCGCTTTCCGGACTGGACGATGGAGGTCAGGTAACCTTTCCCCTCTTCGTCGATCACGTCCCGGTAGTCGTTGAGGACGATCTTGCTGTACCCATCGATGGTGATCAGCGGCTCTTTCAGGTCATGAGACACGACGTACGTGAAATCGTCCAGCTCCTTATTCCTCGCCTCGATCTCCTCGGACTTGGCCACCGTGTCTTCGTAGAGCCCTGCCCTGTCAATCGCTATTGACATCAAATTAGCGATACTCGCCACCAGACGCAAGTGAGCCTCGGCAAAGAGCCCGGCCGTTTCGCGTCCGAGAGCGATGACTCCGGTGGTTTCTCCTTTTGACCTTACAGGGACGGCCAGTAGAGACCCGCCGTCGGGGGAATTCCCCGAAAACGGTTCGCCCGACAGGGCCGCCGCGACGCCGGGCATATCCGCCGAGAGCGGGACATGCCCGGGACCTCCGCGCTCACGGTGGAACTGAATGGCGAGATGACCTGTCTTCGGATCATGGGCAAAATACGCGAACGAATCGAACTCCATTGCATTTCTCAGCCCGTCATGGACAACTCTCAGCACGGACCCGGTATCGAGTGCCCCGGTGAGTCCCCGGCCGATCTCATAGAGGAGCGTCACGCGGCGAACCTGTGCCTGGACTTCACTGTAGAGTTGTGCGTTCTCGAGCGCCGAGGCAAGTTGGTTCCCGACCAGGGTGATGAACCGCTGTTCCTGGTCCGTAAACGTGTGCTCGTTCCGGAAGGCGACGACGAGCACGCCCAGGATGCGGTCTTTCGATTCGAGCGGAATACCGAGAAGACTCTCCGTGCCGAGATCCCGGAACATGGCCCTCCCCTGTTCGCTCAGGCGAGGATCGTCCGCGAGGTTTGAACGGATGATGATGGGCCTCCGGTCGAGTATCACCCTCCCCGTTGCGCTCCCGGATACGGGAAGAGAACCTACCATCCGGGCGTGAGCCTCGCCAATACCCCGGTGGGCGGCGAGGGTAAGCAGCTCGAGCGATTCGTCGGGGAGGTAGCAGAGCACGATATCAGCCCGGACAAGCGAGCCGACCTGTTCTGCCGCAACGCCGAGGACTTCGTCCGGATTCAGGGACCTGTTGATCGATGACGCAATGGCGTTGAGGGCGACAAGTTCCTCGTTGCGGTGCTTGATTTCCGCTTCGGTCCGTTTGCTGTCCGTGATATCGGTGTACGTGAAGACAAGCCCGTTCACCCGTTCGTTCATTTCCAGGGGAGTGACCGCAAGCTGGAAGATGCGCGCCTGGTCCCCGGAGCCGATCGAAAATTCGCGAAGGTACTCGCGCAACGCTCCCTCAAAGAGACGTCCGGTGGCGGACTGCAATTCCTCCCGGATCGGAGAGAACGGGATGATCTCTTCCAGCCGTTTTCCTATGACAGCGGACTCTTCCCGCAAATCCGGAGTCCCCTGCAGAACGGCGTGGTCGCGCCAGGCCTTATTGACCTCGCGGACGATGGAACCCCGGTCGACCGTAAACACGACGCTTTCGATGGAATTCAGAAGGTCATGGATGTACGCGCTGTCAAGGCTGACCCGCTGGAACAGCATGGTCCGGTCGATCAGAGCGCCGATCTGGTCGGCGATCGGCTGGAGATACGTCAATTCTCCGGGGCCGAAGGCATCCGGCCTCGCGCTGGAAATGTCAAACGTCCCCAGTATCCGCTCGTTGAGGAGGATGGGAATGCTGATCTCCGAGCGCATGCCCGCCTTCGCCGAGAGCACATCGGGCCCGAGCAGGGGATGTAACGCAATATCGCCGATCACCAGCCCCCTCCCCTCAGCCACGGAAAGTCTCGATACGCATCCCTGCAGAGGGATGGTGGCACCGACGGGCGGGAACCGGTCTTCGGCGCCTACAGTGGCGTGAACGACGAGATCCTGGCTCCCTTCGGCAAGGAGGCAAACACTCATGTGGTCGAACGCCGTCAGCGTCCCCACCTCGGCCGCGATGACATCGAATACGCGAACGAATTCCGTGCTCGAATTCGCAGTGCTGATGATCCGGTTCAGCATTTCGATCTGGCGGCTCTTGGCGGCAAGATCATTTGCCAGACCTTTCCGTTCGGAAATATCCCGGGCGATGTTCAGCATCGCCACGGGCTCGCCCAGGGCGTTGCGCAGGAGTGTCGTGTTCAGGCTGATGGCGATTCCCGCTCCGTCCCTCCGCTTCCACGTCATGTCAAAATCGCGGAGGAACTTCTTTTCACGGAGGGCCGCAAGCCAGACAACAAGGCGGGACATCTCCTCTTCGATCAGCCACGGATACGGGAAGTTCATCCCTATCACTTCGTTCCGGGGTTGTCCGGTCAGCGAAGAGAATTCGCGGTTGACGTCCCATACTTTCCCCTGGAGGTCGCTGATCATGAGCGCGTCCCCCATGGTATCGATGACGTTACGCAGCGTCTCTTCGGATTCGCGAAGCTCCCGCTCGAGACTCTTCCGGTGTGTGACGTCCGTGACAGTACCGACAACCCCGCCGATGTTCCCGGCGCTGTCGCGCAACGGGGAAAACCGGCACCAGAGTACTGCGGTCTCCTCGCTCCCCGGCCGCACGTACCGCACATCCTCCGAACTCACGGGAGTCCCCGCCAGCGCGCGGTTGAGAAGATCGGGGAAATCGGCGAGCTGGAAACGGGGGCCGTTGTCGAACGCGTTCCTGCCGATCACATCCCCCCGGCTGATCCCGGTGATCAGCTCCATTCCCGTGTTCCACACTCGGTGGCGCAGATCCCTGTCATAGACGACCACCCCTTCCTGGACGCTCTGGAGAACGTCTTCGCGGAAACTCTCGCCCGCCGCTGCGACCCTGGCGTGTTCGACTCTCGCGGTTATATCGGCGAGGACGCCGTATATCGCCGTCACTTTCCCCGCCTGATCGCGCCGGTAGCGGACCGCGTCCCGGACCCAGCGATAGGAGGCTTTCCCTTTCGGGAGAATGCTGTATTCCAGCTCGAACTCCTCCTTCCCTTCCGCCTGGTTCGAGATTCTTCGTGAATACTCCCCCCTCTCGTCCGGGTGAATGAGGGTCCTCCAGAGATCGGGCACACGGATGATCTCTTCGGGAGAATATCCGGTCAGATCCTCCACACGCGGGCTCAGAAAGACGAACTGCCCGCCGGGTGCGCACTCGTACAGAACGTCGGTGATGGATTCGACGGCATTCCTGTACCTGAGCTCGGAGGCGCCGATCTGTTCATACCGGAGCGCGTTCGCCAGCGCGTCCCCCGTATGCCGCGCGATGGCCGAACAGAGGACCGTGTCAGCCGCGGGCGAGTCCGCCTCTTTCGAGGAACACAGGAGCAGTATGCCGTTCACTTCCTCTCCGGCGATAAGCGGGAGGTAGAGGACGGACCGGAGTCCCTCTGATTCGAAGAGGGACTTGTAGGGGATGTGAGGTGGAAAATCATTCACGTCAAGAAGGAGGGGCTCGACGGTCTTCCACACCATCCCCGTCACACCTTCTCGCGCGTCCTGTTTCGAGAGGGTCGTCGCAATGCGCGGGTTGAGCGATTCAGCGGCGCAAAGGACGAGCGTCGTTCCGTCCCTCTCGGCCCGGTACGCCCCCCCGGTCTCGAAACCGAGCCACTTCATCGCCCCCCGCAAACCCTCGGAGAGGACCTCTGCCGGGCTCAGCGACAGATGAATCCTGTGCGACAGGTTCTCCAGTATTGCCTCGCCGCGGGACTGTCTGCGGAGTTCCTCTTCCGCCCGCCGCATTTCGGAGATGTCCCTGTGATAGATCATGAGCGCAGGGGTCCCCCCAAAATGAACTTCCGTGCAGAGCCCCTCGACCGTCCTCGAGGACCCGTCGCGGCACTTGATCGCGTATTCCAGCGTTACCGTCTCCGACTTCCCCCTGGAATTTGAAGCGACCGCAGCTGCCACGGACTTTCGATCCCTGGGGGCGACGAGGGCCGGGAGCTCTTTTCCGGCCAGATCCGCGGGGAGTTTGACCCCGAAGAGCGCGGCACACGCTGCGTTGGCAAACACGATCACGCCGTCCCGGAGGATCGAGACCGGTCCCCCCTGTTTTTCGCAAATCTCCCTGTAGGAGCGCTCGGACTCACGGAGTGACTGCAGTGCCGCATTGTGCGCGGTGACGTCGGAAAGCGTGAGATACCAGGCGTCTTTCCCGTTCCAGGCGGTCCTGGATGCGGAGAGGGAAAATTCACGCCGCTCCCCGTCAGGTGTCTTGAGAAGTATTTGACCATGGACCGCCCCTCCGGACGCCGCATCAGGTGTCTCCGCCGCCGAGAGGTCCCCGATGACGGAGGCGTTCTCCCTGCCAAGAAAATCGCGGAGCGTCACCTCCCCCGAGGACGAGTCAACCCAAGAGAAGGTCTTCCGGAATGCGGCGTTTGCGTGAACCAGCTTCCTGCCGCAGAACACGACCTGGGGGAGCGGAGACGCTTCCGCGAGTGCCGAGAACCGTTCCCGGTCGCCGAGGATTTCCTCGATGCGGCGCTGTTCGACCGAGGTATCCCTGAGGATGATTGCTCCCCGCGAAGGCCCCAGTACTGCGGATGCAAAAGACGCCGAGAAATGACGTCCGTTCTTTCTGACGAGCTCCAGCTCTCCGGAAACTCTCCGTTTCCCACGCAGCGCGGCCACTCCCCTGAGGGCGCCCCGGTAGGATCGCGCGGCGACAAGCCCGGCCAGTGGTACCGCGCCGAGATCTTCTTTCCGGTACCCGAGGAGTTCAACCGCCTTCGGGTTCGGTTCCCTCCCCGGACCATCCAGGTCGAAGAGTATGATGGCCTCGGGAGACAGGCGGAACAAATCCCTGTATGGTTCCTGCAGCAGATCGACGAGAACGGAAGGGGGTGCGCCGTCCCCCCGTCCTTTCTCATTTCCGCGTGCAAGGCCGGGGAGAGCCGGGGCCTCCAGCCGGATATCGGGATCGTCGAAGCCAACCCTCCTGGGATAAAAGAACCCCGTGGAGTAGATCCCCCGCGCTGTGACGCATTGAGAATACAGATTGGATCCGGCAGGAGTGCAATCGATGAAGAACCACGGAAGATCCTTGAAAGCTCCCAGTCCCCTGTCGGTGAAAGAGAGCTTCCGTACGATCCAGAGCGAGCGGATTCCCCGCCTCTTGAGCAGCGGTGTGGTCGTGCGGTGGAATTCGAGTATCCCGCGTTCCCCGGGGAAATGCCCGGGAGAAGGTGAGGGGACATCAACGACGAGGAGATTCCTCTTCGGGTGGGAAGAGATGACCCGACGCGCACGCGAGAGAGCCCCCGCCGGAGCGGAGACCTCGAAAACTGCCTTCGGGAGCACCGAGACAGGGTGCCACTTTTCGATCAGCGTAAGGAGCGCCCCGGCCCAGGCATCATCCGGCGCGCAGAGTATTATCTGTTCCCCTTGAGGGAGGGAAGAGGCGAGAGACCGGAGCGTGGAGAGTTCGCTACCAGCTGCCACTCGCACCTCCTCCTCCGAACGACCCTCCTCCCCCGCTGAATCCTCCTCCTGAGCCGCCCCCCCATCCTCCTCCGCCTCCTATCCAGGGGCCACCCCCCCAGAAAATCCCGCGCGAGCGGCGGCGCGTGAGCCTGAGTATTATCACGGCGATCACTATCACCACAATCAGGAACGGCGGCGTTTTTCGACCGGTCTGTGACGATGGCTCGGCCTTGTATTCACCCTTTGTGGCCGACATGATCGCTTCCACCCCGGCGCGCAGTCCCCCGTAATAGTCACCCTGACGAAAATGAGGGCCGATTTCCCGGCGTATGATCTGTCCGGCGAGCGCATCCGGGAGAGCTCCCTCGAGACCGTACCCTACTTCAATCCGGGCTTTCCTGTCGTTGCGTGCCACCAGGAGCAACGCGCCGTTGTCTTTTCCCTTCTTTCCTACCTTGTTCGCTTCCGCCACCCGGAGCGAGTACTCCTCTATATCATCTCCATTCAAGGAGCTGATCATTAACACGACCACCTGCGTCGAAGTCGTCTTGTCGAACGACGAGAGGAGTTGATCGAGCTGCGACAACTGGTCTGCGGAGAGCGTTCCCGAGAGATCGGTCGCATACCGGGCCAGCTTCGGCACCGGAGTATCCTGACCCGCCGAAGTGGCGGCGATCACCGCCAGGAGCGAGAAGGCGCAGCACGCCCGGAGAAACAGCCGGCGAAGCGGCCCGGCGAACGATCGTCGAAGTGTAACCATGAACGGCGCTGGCTCCTCGTCTGTCAGAATTTCACCTGAGGTGCGTTCTCCGACCCTTCCTTGGCCTGGAAATAGGGCTTCTCATGGAACCCGCGGAGCCCCGCGATGAACGAAACTGGGAACTGCCGGATCGATGTGTTGTACGACTGGACGACGTCGTTGAACCGTTTTCGCTCGACCGTGATCCTGTTCTCCGTCCCTTCAAGCTGGGTCTGGAGGCTAAGGAAGTTCTCGTTGGATTTGATCTGCGGGTAGTTTTCCGAGACCACAAGGAGGCGCGAGAGCGCCGACCCGAGCTGGTCCT
>PMDK01000268.1 GCA_003154425.1 Ignavibacteriota bacterium | reverse complement strand
AAACGCCCCGGTCCTGCGCGATCTTCTCGAGAGTGTCCCCTTTTCTCACCGTGTAGCTCTTCGAGGCATCCCCCCCGTTCTCGTCTGCCACCGCAGGCTCGTGTCTGGGGGGAAGGGTTGCCTGTTTCTCGGCGAAGTTCATACCGTCGATTTTCTCATACCTGGCCGCTTCCTGCTTGTCCACCCAGATTGTCAGCTCGGCACCCACCCGGACCGGCCTCCCGTAGGGAATGTCGTTCCAGTTCCGGATATCGGCTGCCCGGCAGCCGTACCATTCGGCCAGGTGCCCGATCGTGTCCCCTTTCTTCACGTGGTACGTCAGGCGCTTTTTATCCTTCGGCTCGGCGGGCGGATGGACGTGTGCATAGGAGAGCGCCCTGGCGATGCGTGACTTCCCGTCCGTGCGGCGCGGAGAGGAGTCGTTGCCTGAAAGGAGCGATGGCTCGGTCCTTGCAGAGGTTGCCACCAGGCCGGCATAGCGCTGCGAGCCGCGAGGGACCGGAATTGCCAGGCTCTTCCCCACCGAGAGTTTTCTGTTCGACGGAAGGTGATTGGCATCCCTTATGATCTCCGTGGGTATCCCGTACTTCTTCGCGATGGTGGCCAGTGTTTCTCCCCTGCGAATCGTATGGACGATCCAGTCCCTCTTCTTGTCGTCGGGGATTCGTGCGTATCGTTCTTTGAACCTTTGCAGCGAACCGGCGGGGATACGCAGCTCATATCCCTTCAATCCGGGGGGCGTGCACCACTGCACAAGTTCCGGGTTCAGGAGTCTCATGACGTCGGGGTCGGTCCCCGCACAGCCGGCGAGGACGTCCAGATCGACGCAGTCGTCAACCCGCACCTTCTCGAAGGTCAGAGGCCTTTCGGGTATGACACCCGTGAACCCGTACGAGGCCGGGTTTAAAGCAATCAACGTCACGGCGATGTACTGAGGAACGTAGTTCCTGGTCTCCCGGGGGAGCTTTCTGCGCATCTCCCAGAAGTCGGTCGATCCGCTCCTGCGGATCCCCCGGTAGACCCGGCCGGCCCCCGAATTGTATGCCGCCAGTGCAAGGTACCAGTCGTTGAATTCCTCATGCAGGTCGCGGAGGTGCCTTGCCGCAGCCCGTGTCGCCTTCTCAAAATCCCGGCGCTCATCGTACCAGAAATTACCCGTAAGGCCGTACATTACGCCCGTCCCTTTGACGAACTGCCACATCCCGACCGCCTTTCTCCAGGAGCGGGCGACGGGATTCAGGCCGCTCTCGGG
The DNA here is from genome assembly GCA_003154425.1 of Ignavibacteriota bacterium. Lineage (GTDB taxonomy): Bacteria > Bacteroidota > Ignavibacteria > UBA10030 > UBA6906 > Fen-1273. The sequence goes on along the minus strand of PMDK01000268.1, from coordinate 1,319 downwards.
CATGGCAAGATAAATGATCTCTTCAGGGACTTTTTCTTCCTTCATCACCTGCTTGAGGATCGGGTAGTAGCGGCCCGCGAGTTGGAGCCACCGGTCCATATGGTGCCGCCCCTTCCCCTGGAAGAACCGGATATTCTGATCCACGAGGTTGTTGATGACGAGCGGGACGGTGGTCCCTTCGTGCATGACCCTCTGCGGCGGCTCGATTTCCGTGGTGTCCGCGAGTTCGGTTATCTCGTTGAGCTTCTCCCGGAGGGCGAAGACCGATGTTTCAGGACTGAGGCTGTCGATGTGCGCTATGTACTGCTCGTAGTCTTCAATGACCGCCTTGCTCAGATCGTTGAAGTCCTTGTTATTCTCGATGTTCGGGAAGTAGCTTAGCTGGTCCAGCATGCCGATCGCCGCTTCGAACTGCGAGGCTGACCGCGTCGAATCGTGGTTCTCCCCTGCGGCGATCGCCGAGAGGTAATGCTGGCGTGCCTGTTCGAGCATTGCAGACACGGTGGAATCCGAGGCGACTTCCTGGTCGTTCACCGCCAATCCATGGGCCTGCGAAGTGTCGGCGGCGGTGTCGTGCGCGGAGGAAACAGCCGGGGTAAGTGCAGCGGAATCGTGCGTAGCAGCGGACCTGGGCGGAGTATTCTGGTGACTCGCCTCTTCGGACGAACACCCCGCGAAGACGATGCACAGACAAAAAACAGTTCTCCTCAGAACGCTCAGGTTCATTCCTCCCACCATCCGTTTCAAATGCATGCGTATGTAATATATGCAGTTATTGCTGAACTTTCAAGACAAATATGAGAGAGCGCCTATTCCGGCTTACAGGGGGATGTTTCCGTGCTTCTTTTTTGGGTTTCCATCGACCTTGTTCCCCAGCCTCTCCAGTGCGCGTATCAGCCTTGGCCTCGTCTCCGAAGGCTCGATGACGGCGTCGATGTAACCCCTGCTCGCGGCGAGGTAAGGGTTTGCGAATTTCTCGCGGTACTCCGTTTCCTTCTGGCCGAGGGCTTTCTCCCGGTCGGGCGCGGCCTCGATCTCCCGCTTGAATATGATCTCCGCGGCGCCCTTCGGGCCCATCACGGCGATCTCAGCTCCCGGCCAGGCAAAATTGATGTCACCTCTGATGTGCTTTGAGTTCATGACGTCGTAGGCTCCCCCGTATGCTTTCCTGGTGATGACAGTGAGCCGCGGGACGGTGGCCTCGCAGAATGCGTAAAGGAGTTTCGCACCGTTCGTGATTATCCCGCGCCACTCCTGGTCCGTTCCCGGGAGGAAACCGGGGACATCCTCGAACACCACCAGGGGGATGTTGAACGCGT
>PMDK01000199.1 GCA_003154425.1 Ignavibacteriota bacterium | reverse complement strand
TGAACCAGCTGAGCTAAGCGTCCGTCTGCACCGCAAGATACCGAATTCCGCCGCCCGGTGCAATTCTCCGGTCGAATCCGCATATTGCTTCACGATCCCCGCACAACAACCTGCAATGGACCCTCTTCCCATCGAGGAATCACTTCCGCGCCTTCTCGCGGAGCTTGAGAGTGCGCGCCGTGTGGTTCTGAGCGCTCCCCCGGGGGCCGGAAAAACCACCCGCGTCCCCCTTGTGCTCCTCGATAGCCCCTGGATGGCCGGGAAAAAGCTCCTCATGCTCGAACCCCGCAGACTGGCCGCCCGGCGCGCCGCCTCCTACATGGCGGCACAGCTCGGTGAGAAAGTGGGCGATACCGTGGGCTACAGGATCAGGGGGGAGGCGGTGGTGGGAAGAAACACGCGCATCGAGGTCGTGACGGAAGGGATCCTCACACGTCTCCTCCACTCCGGTCCCGACCTTCCCGGGGTGGCGCTTGTCATTTTTGACGAGTTTCACGAGCGGAGCATACACGCCGATCTCGGCCTTGCGCTCGCGCTCGATGTTCAGGATCACCTGCGCGAGGACCTCCGGATACTCGTCATGTCGGCGACTCTCGACGGCGTTTCTCTCGCTCGTGTGCTGGGGGATGTGCCCGTTGTCGTGAGCGGGGGAAAGAGCCATCCCGTGGAAACACGCTACCTCTCGTATGGGCATAAGGGTGCAATCGAACGGGAAACCGCAAAGGTGGTCCGCCGGGCCCTCGGCGAAACGGAGGGGGACATACTTGTCTTTCTTCCGGGCGTTCGGGAAATCCGTCGAACCAGGATGATGCTCGAAGAAGGGGGGCTCCCCGGTGACGTTGTTGTCTACGACCTCTTCGGCGACGCGGACCCGGAAATCCAGCGAGTTGCACTCGGACCCGTTGCGCCCGGAAAACGGAAGGTCCTGCTGTCAACGAGCATTGCCGAGACCAGCCTGACGATCGACGGCGTCCGGGTTGTTGTCGACTCCGGTCTCTCACGCCTCCCGCGGTTTGATCCGCGAAGGGGGATGACCGGACTTGCGACGGTTCCCGCGTCCGTTGCCTCGGCGGACCAGAGACGCGGCCGGGCCGGTCGCCAGGCTCCGGGAACCTGCTACAGGTTGTGGACGGAGGAGCAGCACCGCTCACTCCCGGCTTTTTCCACCCCTGAGATCCTTTCGGCTGACCTCGCCCCGCTGGCGCTCGACATCGCGCGCTGGGGCGGAGGAGACGGGCTCCGTTTCATCGACCCGCCCCCCCCGTCTCACCTCTCACAGGCCCGCTCGATGCTTCTCCTGCTCGGAGCTCTGGATGGCCGGGGCGCCCTCACCTCCCATGGAAAGGCGATGGCCGATCTCCCCATCCACCCGAGGCTTGCGCACATGATTCTCCTGGGGAAAGGCCTGTCGCTCGGCTCGCTTTCCTGTGATCTCGGGGCTCTCCTTGAAGAGCGTGACATTCTCCGTGGGCCTGTGAGAAACGACGTCGATATCGCGTCACGGTTTCAGGCTTTCCGTACGGGAGCCGGCGTTCTTTCCGATGTCCGCGTTCGAATCCAGGCGGAATCGCGCCGCCTGAGGAAGCTGGCGGGTGCGGAGGGGGGGCTTGAAGACCTCTCCCGGCTCGGGCTGCTCGTTGCACTGGCATACCCCGAGCGTGTCGCCCGTCGCCGGGTGGAGTCGCCGGGGAGATACCTGATGGTGAATGGCGCGGGTGCACTCCTGCCGGAGGGGAGCTTGCTGGGGAGGGAAGAGTTTCTTGCAGTGGCAGACGTCGACGGGATCGGTACGGAAGTAAAGGTCTTCCTCGCCGCACCTCTCGACATGGAAGACCTCGTCGAGGCGTTCCGCGAGAGCATCGTGGAAGAAGAACAGGTCTTCTGGAACCAAACCGATGAAGCCGTTGTGGCCCGCCACGTCCGCCGGCTGGGGGCAATCACATTCGGGGAGCGGGTGGTGGTCCCGCACGGAGATTCGGCGCGTGAAGCGATGGTGGAAGGGATCCGGCAGATGGGACTCGGGGCTCTGCCATGGGGAAAGGAGGCGGAATCGGTACGGCGCCGCAGTGAGTGGCTTCGCCTGTGCGCGCTGGTCCCATCAGGCTGGCCTGACCTGGGCGATGCAAATCTCCTTGCGACGCTCCCCGGTTGGCTCGGACCATTTCTCGACGGCACCACGCGACGATCTCACCTTCAGAAGCTGAAGATGGAATCCGTTCTCCGCCTCCTCTTCGCCCCGGGGGAGTGGAATGATCTCTCGCGCCTTGCGCCTGAGACGATCACCGTCCCGACCGGGTCGAGGATCCGGCTCGATTACGCGGCCGGAGATTTGCCCGTGCTTTCGGTACGGCTGCAGGAGATGTTCGGACAAACAGACACGCCGGCGATAGCCGGGGGGCGGGTAAGCGTCCTTATTCATCTTCTCTCCCCTGCGGGAAGACCGCTCGCCGTCACACAGGATCTCAGGAGTTTCTGGTCGAATGCCTACCAGGAGGTGCGCAAGGAGATGCGCGGGAGGTACCCCAGGCACATCTGGCCGGAGGACCCGCTCGCTGCGAAGCCCACGAGGAGGACGAAAAAAACCACGCGTCGGGACTGAACGCCATTGAATTTTTGCCGCAATTTATTATCTTGGGTCTCCACGCTTGACGCGTGACACACAACCACAGGAGGAAATAATGGGATTGCTCGGTGATATTCTCGGTACGATTTCAGGAGGGAACGCTGCACCAGGCGGTACGGAAGGTCAGATCATGAGTGCCGTCGCGGGGATGCTCTCGGACAAGCAGTCCGGCGGCCTCGCCGGACTGGTGAGCAACTTCCAGAAGAACGGACTCGGTGACCTCGTCTCTTCGTGGATCGGGACGGGCAAGAACCTCCCGATTTCGGCGGACCAGATACAGCGGGTGTTCGGCAACCAGCAGGTCAGCCAGCTTGCCCAGAAAGTCGGGATCGCACCGGAGAAAGTGACAGCAGCTCTTGCGAGCGTTCTCCCGGGGATGGTGGACAAGCTTACTCCGAACGGAAAGCTCCCGAGCGAAGACGTACTCCAGGAAGGACTCGGCCTTCTGAAAGGTAAGCTCGGGCTCTGACCCGTCTTCTTCAGGAACTCATGGAATATGTCACGCCTGAAAGGGGCGGGATCAACGATCCTGCCCCTTTCAGGCGTGACTTTTTTCCTCCTTCGAACAGTCGGAGGCGGACTGCAATCAGTCCCGCCGGTCCTATCAGCACTGACGGGCACACTCGAAAACCTATGCCACTTTCGGCGGGGGCTCCTTAACCCGTTGGCAGGCCTCCTGCAAATCAAACACGATCGGTATCAATGAATCGATCCTGGTCTTGGCAAGAATCAGATGCACGAGCTGCTTCGGACTGAGAAGAACCATGTTTCCGCCGCGGCCGCGCAGTGCCTTCACGACCCGGACGATTGCCCCGATCCCGATCGATGACATGAACTCGACTCCCGCCAGGTCCATGACCACAAATGTCCTGTCCATGACCGTGAGCCTGGTCAGCTGTGGCTCCAGCGTCGCGGTCCCTTCAATGTCCAGTGTCCCCTCCAGTACAACGCGTATGATCCCCCCCTCGAGCTGCTCCTGTTTCAGCGTCATGCGCCTGGCTCCGTAGTGTGTGTGCGCCGATTGCGGTGGTACGTGGATTCAAATATAGACGGGGCGGCCCGGCATTGCAAGGATGAGGGACGGATTTAACAATTTGGTAACAGCCCGGCCTAGTTCTCCCGCGCCTTTTCGAGGAAGTCCCGTATCACCGGAAAGAACTGTGCGGGTGCCTCGATGAAAGGAAAATGCCCGCAGTTCTTCATGACGACATACCGGGAGCCCTTTATGTGGTTGCGGATCTGCTCGTTCGACTCTGTGGGCGTCAGGTCATAGTCGCTTGCGACGATCAGGACCGGGCACGTGATCGTCTCGAGCCGGCTCAGCAGGTCATAGGTTTGCAGTTGAGGGTCCTTCGCCAGGTATTGGACCAGCTTGCTTCTGGCTCCGTAGTCCGGGCCGAACGTCAGTGTAAGCTCGTCGGCCATGAGGCGATCGCGGAACGAGCCCCTGAAGAGCATTCTGAAATACTTCTGCATTGCGGCGGGAACCCGTCTCTTGAACTCGTCGGTCTGCGCCAGGGAGGCCTGTGCGATACTGTCCTCGCGCGATGTTCTCTCCCCGATGATCTTGAATGATGCGGACCGGAGCTCGGAGGTGGGAGGCGTGCTGTTGACGAGTATCAGGGAGTTGAGCCGTTCGCCGTGCTTGATCGCGTAGAACATTGCGAGCAACCCCCCCCAGGAATGCCCCATCAGGTTCATCGTGTTCAGGTTGTACGCGTCGCGTATCCTGTCGATGTCCTCGACGAGGGCGTCGAGCGTCATCGCGGTCGAATCGACGCGGATCGACGATTTGCCGCACCCTCTCTGATCGAAGAATATAAGCTCGTAGGTGTCTGCGAGCTTCTCCATCTGGGGGAGGAAATAGGAATGATCGAGACCCGGCCCGCCGTGGAGGATCACCAGGGGGATCCCGGTCCCGACGCTCTTGCAGAAGAGCTGCGTCCCGTTGATGAGGCGCAGCCCCTCCACGACAAGGGGCGCTTTGTCGTCCTCGGGCGGGGCAAGGACGGTCGCGGGGATCGTCAAAAGTATCCCCGAGATAATCGTGATGCAGGTGAGTCGCGTATATCTCGGCACGTTCTTCTCCTGTGATCCGGGAACGAAAGGACAGGGCTGAAGCATCAGGAAGATAATACTCCGGCACATTATAACAAAACAAGAACTCATCTCCCGGGCCCCGCGTTCCACGCCGCGGCCGGTTTGTGTTTCACCCCCCTTTTTGAGAGATTGCACACACCCGGGCCGAAGATGGCGCCATGGGCACCATCGGGGGCGCCGGGTTCTTTCTGGAATTTCAGCATGAATCTCATGGTCCGCTTTCCCCTCCTGATCATCACGGGGGCAATGATCTTCGTGGCACGCATCTCACTTGGACAAGTTCCGAAGGGAGCTGACTCAATGGCACACACCCTTAAACCCCCCTACCTGAACAAGGTGGGGGAACGCGGCCGGATAACGATCTGGCTGGTGGACGGGACGTACGTCCGCACGCACATCGACGAGGAATTTACAAATTACGGCCAGCACTATGCCTTCAAGTTCATCCCGGAGACCGAATTCTGGATCGACAGGGAGGGGAAACCGGACGAGGTGCCGTTTTTTATCGACCATCTGCTTGTCGAGCATCGGCTCATGGCAAGGGGGATGCCGTACGACGATGCGCTCGATCGGGCGGACAAGGCGGAACTGAAGGAAAGGAAAAGGGCGGGCGATGTCGACAGCGTGACGAAGGGGGGGAGTCTGCCGGACCCCGGGAGAGTGCACGTGAATCTCTGGAAGCACCTCACGTCCGGCGTCAGCGTCTGGATTGTCAACGGGCGGCTTGTCCGGAGCGTGTTCGACGTGGACTTCACGGAAGGGGGGCACGATCACGTATACGAATTCGTCCCCCAGAACGAAGTCTGGATTGACAACGACCTGGAGGAAGCCGAGCGCCCGTACGTTCTCCTGCACGAGCTTCACGAACGCAACCTGATGGCCAAAGGCTGGGATTATGACCACGCACACGAGGATTCAAGCAAGCTTGAATACCACTGCCGGCACAATCCCAATGAGCTCCATTCTGCTCTTGCCAAAGAGGGGTGGGAATAGCACCCACTTGCAGTGACTGTCGGGCGATCGTCGCTCCGCCCCCTCAACGGGGCACGGTCTTCGGCGGGGCTGCCCGTTGATACTGCTTCGGCCACTGTGCATCTCTTCCCATCGCCGGCCCGGCTTTCAGCGCCCAGTACGGCTCGCGCAACATCTCGCGTGCCANNAGGCGAACGGAACCTGATACCCCGGGGCAGCAGGGACCGCCGCACGAGGCACGGTCCCCCCGCTCGAGCAGTCAATAAGATCCACACCCGCTTTTCGCAACGCGCCCGCAAGGACCACTGTTTGTTCCAGGTCCCACCCTCCCTCGACCCAGTCGGTTGCAGAGACACGGGTGAACAGGGGCACATCGTCCGGTATGGCGTTCCGGACGCGCGTGGCGACTTCCACCACGAGACGCAGCCTGTTCTCCAGTGTCCCTCCGTAGGAATCTGTTCTCTTGTTGCTGAGAGGAGAGAGGAACTGATGGAGAAGGTAGCCGTGTGCGGCATGGATTTCTATCGTTCGAAACCCGGCACGAATTGCCCGTTTCGCCGCATTGTCGAATGACGCGACAACCTCCTGTATCTCATCTTCCGTAAGACTGTGGGGGACCGGGTCCCCCACTGTGAACGGAATTGCGCTCGGAGCGACCGTCACCCATGCGCCATTCCCGGGTGTCTTCAGACTTCCTCCACCTTCGAACGGCGGGGTNNCGGCGTGGGCGAGCTGAATGCCGGGCACGGATCCCATGCTGCTGACGAACCCTGATATGCGGGCCAGAGGTTCGATGTGCTTCTCGTCCCAGATCCCCAGATCCCCCGGAGAAATCCTCCCGTCACGTGTCACGGCGGTGGCTTCGACGAAAACCAGTCCGGCTCCTCCGACTGCCCTGCTCCCCAGATGAACCAGATGCCAGT
>PMDK01000209.1:21572-22794 GCA_003154425.1 Ignavibacteriota bacterium | reverse complement strand
TGTTCATGATGCCGATCCCGGCGGCAAGCAGGGCGATGCAGCTCACGAGCAGCACGCCCATTCTGAGGTAGAGAGTGAAATCATTGAACTGTTTGACGAGCGAATCGTTCGAGAAGTAGCTGAAATCGTCTTCCGCCCCCGGCGGGACGTTCCGGGCGCTCCGGAGAATCCCGCGGACCTGCTCGATGGCATCGTCCATCACCTCCTGGTTCAGGGTCTTGACCATGATGTGCAGGCTCTGATCCGACCTTCCGTATTTCTGAAAGTACGTCGTGAGGGGCGTGACGGCGAAATTGTCCTGGTTCCCCCCCAACGAGGTCCCCTTCTTCGTGTACACTCCCACGATCTGGTACACCCCTTCGTCCACGCGCAGGTGCTCCCCCAGAGGATCGACGTACGGCGGAAAGAGCTTCTCCGCCACCGCAGCGCCCAGGACAATCACGGGCCGTGACATATCGAGGTCCTGCGGCGTGAGCCCCCGACCCAGAGCCACCGACCAGTCATTCGTTTCCTGCCCCTCGATGGTCTCACCGTAGAGGTTGACGTTCGGGTTGGTCTTCTTCCCGGCCCAGAACACGATCTTCCCCCCCTCGGACCCTTCGATCCCCACGGATGCCGCAAGGGACGCTTTTTCACGCACCTGTATCGCCTGCTCGTACGTGATGTTCTTCCTGTTGCGCATCTTCCTCCGCTGCTCCGGAGTGGTGTTAAAATCCATGCTGAATTTCTGCACCTGGAAAGTGTTCGCGCCAAGCTGGGTCATCCCCTGCTCGATGCTGTTCCGGAGTACGCTGAGGGCGGTCATGACGGAGATGATGGAAAAGATCCCCACGACGATGCCGAGCATGGTGAGGACTGACCGGAGCTTGCTGGAGCGTATCGCCGCAAGCGCCATGAGGAGGCTTTCCTTGACATTGGCGAAGCTCAGGAAATGCGTTATCATCAGATTCGGGCCGCGGGCGTTGAAAAGGATAAAATGAAATGTACCACATTCAGGGGGGAAATTCAACGGCCCTGGCGGCAGCGCCGCCACCACAGGAGAAGAAGGTATTACTCGAAACGAAGGGCTTCGATCGGATCGAGGTTCGAGGCTTTCCAAGCGGGATACACCCCGAAGACAAACCCCACGACCGAGCAGACAAGGATGCCGATCCCGACCCATTCCCACGGTATGATCGCCGGCACTTCCATCATCAGCCCGACGACGTTTCCGCCGATCACG
>PMDK01000209.1:0-21523 GCA_003154425.1 Ignavibacteriota bacterium | reverse complement strand
CGTTGAACTCTTTGATGAGCGAGTCATTCGAGAACCAGCTGAAGTCATCCTCTGCACCGGGAGCAACCCCCCTGGCGGCCCGGATGATCATGCGCGACTGTTCGACCGCGTCGTCCACCACGTCCCTGTTCATGGCTTTCACCATGATATGGATGTCGCGCCCCTGCTTGCCGTACCTGGTGAAGAACGTCGTTATCGGCGTGCACACGAAATTGTCCTGGTTCCCGCCGAGAGCCCCCCCCTTTTTCTGGAAGACTCCGACAACCTGATAGATCGCCCCGTCGACACGTATGGACTGGCCGACCGGGTCCACGTACGGTGGAAAGAGCTTCTCCACAACGGGCCTCCCCAGGACCGCCACCATCCGCGCCTGGTCCATGTCGGCGTCCGAGAAGCTGCGGCCGCTCTCGATCACCCAGTCGTTTGTGATCACGCCTTCGGGATTCTCGCCGCAGATCTGGATATTCGGATTCGTCTTCTGTCCCTGCCAGAACACGACCCGTCCGAACTGCCAGCCCTCGATGCCGACCTCTTCCGCAAGCGTGGCCTTCTCCTTGACCTGGAGGGCCTGCTCGTACGTGATATCCTTCCGGTTGCGGAAGCGCCCCCGGTTGTCGCCGCCGAACGTCGCGGGAAATTTCTGGATCTGAAACGTATTGGCACCGAGCTGTGTGATCCCCTCCTCGATGCTGTTCCGAAGGACACCGAGCGCCGTCATCACCGAGATGATGGAAAAGACGCCGACCGCCACGCCCAGGAGAGTGAGCACGGAGCGGAGCTTGCTCCCCCTGATTGCGGCGAGGGCCATCAGCATGCTCTCGCGGAGGCTGTCCCACTGCAGCACAAGTCTACTCATACCGGAGCGCCTCCACGGGGTCCATCTTCGCCGCCCGGTACGCAGGAAGGAACCCGGAGATGAGCCCGACGACGAGGGAGATGGCGATCGATATGAACACCACCGAGAGGGGCATTGCGGTCGGGAGGAACTTGTCGACGATCAGGCTGAGCGGAAAAGCGATCGCGAGCCCGATGATCCCGCCGATCAGGCAGAGGGCGGCGGCTTCGGAAAGGAACTGTATGAGAATCGTCCTCCGCTTGGCGCCGATGGCTTTCCGGATTCCAATCTCCCGGGTCCGTTCGGTCACCGAAACAAACATGATGTTCATGATGCCGATCCCCCCGACGAACAGGGAGAGCCCCGTGATGAACAGGCCGATTGACGCGATGACGAGACTGATCGGCGCAAATGTCTGCGTCAGGATTTCCTGCTGGTTGATGTTGAAGTCGTTCGCTTTCCCCGGCGTGAGCCCGCGCAGGGACCGCATGATCCCTTCGAGCTCGAGCTTTGCATCGTCGAGCTGCTTCAGGTCTGCGACCTTCACCTGTATTGTGACGTCCCGCCTTCCGCCAAACTGGTTCTGGAACGAGTAGAGAGGGACAAACACACGCGTATCGGCCGTAAACGAGCCGAAGAGCCCCCCCTGCTTCTCCATCGTTCCGATGATCGTATAGGGGTACCCCGCCACCCTGATGGTCTTCCCGATGGGATCGCCGCGCGGGAACAGGTTCTCGACGACCGTTGCGCCGACGACACAGACCGGGCGTCCCCCCGCCGCTTCGTCGGCGGTAAAGAACCTGCCGTCACCCAGTGTCACACCCGCTGTGGCGAGATACTGCGAGGTGGTCCCGCTGATGAACGCCCCCTCCATGCTGTTATTGATGTATGTCACCCGCCGCGCCGTCCCGACGACGGGGGCGACGGCGGCGGAAAACATCGACTGCCGCTCGATTCTCGCGGCAAACGATACCTCGAGCATGCGCCGGTTGCGGATCGTGGACCAGTCATCATTGGACACCCACGGGAATTTCTGGATGTAGAGCACATCCGTCCCGAACGCCTCCGCGCTTTTCTCGAATGCGCGGTTCACGCCCTCGATGGCGGTCGCCATGAGCGTGACGGAGACGATGCCGATGATGATGCCGAGTGTCGTGAGGACAGACCGCATCTTGTTCGCCCGGATCGCCCGGAATGAGATCGCCAGTCCTTCTTTGAGTTCCGTGAGGAAATACAACATGCCCCTCCTCCGTCAGGATGCCTTCGCTGCCGTGTAGGTTCGCCGTCGCGTCACCGGCTCATCGCTCTCGATATGGCCGTCGCGCAGGCGTATCGTCCTGTGCGCATGTTCGGCGATGTCCGGCTCGTGCGTCACGAGTATGATGGTGTTCCCCTGCCTGTGCAATTCTTCAAAGAGCATCATGATCTCCTCGCCCGTCTTGGAGTCGAGGTTCCCCGTCGGCTCATCGGCGAGTATGATCGACGGGTTCGTCACGAGCGCCCGCGCGACGGCCACACGCTGCCTCTGGCCGCCCGAGAGCTCGTTCGGTTTGTGATGGATCCGGTCCCCCAGCTGGACGTGCTGGAGCGTCTCGGTGGCCCGCCGCTTCCGCTCCGCGGAGGGGACGCCGGCGTAGATCAGCGGCAGCTCCACATTGTGCAGGGAGTCGGAGCGGGCAAGGAGGTTGAACGTCTGGAAGACGAACCCGATCTCCCTGTTGCGGATCTTCGCGAGCTCGTTGTCGTTCATTTCGCTCACGTTGAGTCCGTTGAAGAGGTACTGGCCGGAGGTCGGCGTGTCAAGGCACCCGATGATATTCATCAGTGTGGATTTGCCGGAACCCGAGGGGCCCATGATCGCCACGTACTCATTCTTTGCGATGTTCACCGACACGCCCTGGAGTGCCATGACCTGCTCCGCACCACCCATGTCGTATGTCTTGACGATATTCTTGAACTCGATGATGTTTTCCATCGTGCCGTTCCCCGCTGCAATGAGTGTGCTGTCAGGATGCCTTGTCCGGAGCCCCGGTGCCCGGCTTGCGCGCTTCCTCGATTTTCACCTTGGCGCCGTCCTCCAGCTCCCTGTTGATGGCCTTATAGCTCCCGGAAACGACCTGCGCTCCCTCGGAGACACCTTCGGTGATCTCCACGTACTGATCACTCGCGATCCCCCGTTTCACGGGAACCGCCTTCACCACGCCGTTCTCCACAACGAAAACGATCTCTTTCGGTTTGTTCTCGTTCTTGGTCTTCTGCGACTGTCCCGCCGCCATCACCACACCGCTTTGCCCGTCAGTCGGCCCCTGCTTGACCTCCATTTTGGGCGCACGCGTCGTCACGGACTGAATGGGAACCGACAGGACATTCTGCTTCGTCATCGTCTCGACATCGGCGGTCATCGACATCCCCGGCCGGAGCGTGACGCCGGGATCGACGATGCGCATCTTCACGGTGAAGTTTGTCACTTCTTCCTGCGTCCCGAGGTTCTTCGACGTGCCCGTGTTGGCGACTTCGTACACCACGGCATTGACCTTCCTGTCCGGGAAGGCATCGATGGATATGCGCGCGGTATCCCCGATGTGGAGGAGGATCACGTCATTTTCGCTGACGTCCACCTGCGCCTCCATCTTCGAGAGATCTGCGACGGTCATCACGTTCGTACCCTGGAACTGCTGCGTCCCCAGGACCCGCTCGCCCAGCTGGTTGTTCAACTGGCTGATCGTCCCGTCCATCGGAGAGGTGATCGTGGTCTTCCTCAGGTTCTCTTCCGCCTGGTTCAGAGAGGCCTCGGCCTGCGCGTACATCGCCCGCGCTCCGTCGTAGGCGGATCGGGCCTGATCGAAGTCGGACTGCGCGATCAGGCTTTTCGCCATCAGCCCCTGCGCACGCTTGTAGTCCGCTTCCGCCTTCACGAGCGCCGACTTCACCTGCTGAAGTCCTGCCCTGAACTGATCCCTCTGTGCAACGTAGATGTCCGGCTTGATCTTCAGGAGGATATCACCTTTCTTCACCCGGTATCCCTCCTTTACAGGCAGCAGTACGATCTCTCCGCTCACCTCGGGGGAAATCTGTGCGTGCACCTCCGGCTGTATCTTGCCTGTGGCCGTCACCACCTGGGTCAGTGTCCGTGTACTCACCTTTTCAACGTTGACCGCGAGGATCGGCTCTTTCTTGCTGCCGAGAAATGCGATCAGGACAAGCGCAACGACCACCAGGGCGATGACCGAGAAGATGATCAGCTTCTTCCGCGACTTTTTCCCGTTTGATGCCATGTGCGATGCTCCTTATTATAGTGCGCGGCGAGGTGCGCTCAGTACGCCCGTTCACCGATACTGTATTCGACGTTCTTCTTTGCGGTAATGTAGTTGTAGACCGAATTCACGAGGTTCACCTGGGCCTGGACGAGTGCAGCGTTTGCGGTGAGAAGGTCGAGCAGCGTCCCCGCCCCGAGATTATACTTTTCCTCTGCGATTTTCCTGTCTTCCGTCGCGGAGGTGACCCCTTTCAGGCTGACCTCATACTGCTTCCGGGCGGCCTCGAAGTCGAGAAGCGCCTTCTTGAGCTGCGCATTGATATCGCGCTCGGACTGCACGACGCCGATCTCCGCGATGCGCCGGTTCGCCACCGCGGACTGCACATTGGCGTTCGTCGCGAACCCGTCAAACAGCGTCCAGGAAATCCTGATTCCCCAGTTGATCGTCTTGCTGTCCGAGAGATCCCGGAGAGCATCGGCCGTCCCGAGTGAATACCCAGCGGACGCGTTGACGGAGGGAAAGTAGGTGCTCCTGGCCGACGTCACGCCGGACTGCGCGGCATTGTATGTCTCGACCGCGCTCTTGTAGTCCGGGCGCGCGGCCAGCGAGCGCTGCTCAAGGTCCCTGAAGTTCCGGTACAGCGAGGTCGCCGAATCCAGCTCCGCGGCGGAGATCTCCAGCGAGATCGACGGGTCATTGAACGTGTACTCGGCGCCGACGTCGAGGCCGATCAGGTCAACGAGGTCGGCTTTGGATTTGTCGTATGTCGCCTGCGCCTGGATGAGCGCAAACTCGTCGGCGGCGACGGTCGACTGCTGCCTGTAGACGTCCGCCCGCGCCGACGCACCCACACGGGCGGACTCGGTGATCCGTTCGAGCTGCCGGTTATCACGCTTCAGATTCTCGTCCGAGACCTTCACGAGCTGCTCGTTCCGCAGGATGTTCAGGTAGGCGCTCTCGGTCTGGAATACGATCGATTGCCGGGTGCGGACAGCCGTTTGTTCCGTTGACACGGACCGCGATGTCGCCTGACCCACCTGTCCCTGGCGGTTGAACCCGTCAAACAGAGTCAGGTTCGCACTGACCCCGCTGCCGAACTGGTTGATCGTGCTCTTGCTCGGCGGGAGGACGAACGTCCCTCCTCCGAGGTTTGTCGTGGTGCTGGAGGCCTTGTCGGTGGAATAGCGGTTCCACGAACCCGAGGCAGAGACAAAAGGGAGGTACCCTCCATACGCGGCGGTAACAGCCGCCTGGGCTGAGCCGATGTTGGCATCGGCCTGCACGACGCTCAGATTGTGCTGAAGAGCGACCTGCCTTGCCTGATCGAGTGTCAGATTGTTCGATTGACCGTAAAGGAACGGACCGCAAAGTGCCGCTGCGGTCAATATGACTGCCTTGAAGAATCGCATAAGGTACTCCTGGGATGGCGGTTGCTGACGGTACTTCTTTAACGGTGGCTTCATGTGAAAGTTTCAGAAAAAAGTGTCAAATGCGCCCCTCCTGAGCCAGTATTCCGTCCTTTATTGAATTGAGATAGGCAAGGGCGGCATCATGCTCGTTGGGAATCCTCCCGTCCAGAATTGCCTCTTCGATGGCCTTTTTCAGCACGCCGACCGTCCTCCCCGGCTGAAGGGCGCAGACGTTCATGATCTCATCCCCCCTGACGGGGGGCTGCCAGTTCCGGAGCCGGTCCCTGGCTTCCACTTCCACGATCTTCCGCATGACGATCTCGTAGTTTTCCCTGTACCGGGCCACGAGGGCCGGGTTCTTCGAGGTGATGTCGGCCCGGCAGAGTATCATCAGATCGTCGATGTCATCTCCGGTCTCGAACACGAGCCTGCGGACGGCAGAGTCCGTGACGCCGTTGTCGACAAGGGCCATCGGGCGCAGGTGAAGACGCACGAGCTTTTCGACGTACGGGAGATGTTCGTGAGGAAGCTTCAGCTTCTGGAATACCTTCTTCATCATCCGCGCGCCGATTTCCTCGTGTCCGTGGAACGTCCACCCGGTTCCTTCTTTGAACGCCTTTGTCCTGGGTTTGGCGATATCGTGGACGAGCGCCGCGAACCGGAGCCAGAGATTGCCGGAGGCGAGGGCCACGTTGTCGACCACCGTGCAGGTATGAAGAAACACATCCTTGTGATGATGATCCTTCCGCTGGTCCACGCCCGACATCAGCGCGATCTCAGGAAACACGCGCTGAAGCAGCCCCGTGTCAAACATCAACAGGAGCCCCAGGGACGGGACCGGCGTCGCGAGGATTTTCAGGAACTCTTCGGTGATTCTCTCGCCTGCCACGATGGAGAGGCGGTCGCCCATGCTGACGATTGCCCCCAGGACGGGAGGGACGATCGAGAATCCGATCTGCGAGGCAAAACGCACCGCCCGCATCATCCTCAGGGGATCATCGTCGAATGTCTTCTCCGGGTCGAGAGGTGTCCGGAGGATCCTGCTTCGCAGATCCTCCCTCCCGCCCGTCGGGTCATGCAGGAGCCCGAAGGTCTCCCGGTTCAGGGAAACCGCCATCGCATTCACAGTGAAATCCCTCCTGAGGAGATCCTCGGCAAGTGTCCCGGGAGCCACCGAAGGATTCCGTGAAGACGGATCGTACCGCTCCCTGCGGGCACCCACAAATTCCACGTTGCCGTTCTCTGAAGGTATCCGCGCGGTGCCGAACCGCTCGAATGCCACGACCGTCCCCGCGCCGGTTTCCCGGGCCACCGCGCGCGCGAATTGGATGCCGTCACCCATGACCAGGATGTCGATGTCCCGGTCCGCCTTGCCGAGCAACAGGTCGCGCACATAACCGCCCACGACATATGCCTCGATCCCAAGCCGGTCGGCGATCCCCCCGATTCTCCCGAGCAGCGGATGCGCGACGGTGATATGGTCTCCGCGGGCTTCCATTACATCGCAAAGGACTGCTGGCTGATCTTCTCCATGATCGCGTTTGCGACCTCGAGGGCCCGCTTGCCGTCCTCACCGCTGACGACCGGGCGCGTCCCCGCGGCGATCGCGGAGGCGAACAGCTCCAGCTCGTGCCGCAGGGCGTTCACCTCCTTCACCTCCGGAAGCTCGTAGACGATCTTCCGCCTGTGCTTCCCCGAGCCGAGCTCGCCGAGCATCATCGTCCCCTTCACATCCGGCTCGTCCTCGCCGACGAGGCGGAACACTTCCGCAATCCCCTCGGAGAAATCGATCGAAATATACCCGCTCTTCTGGAAGAGGCGCATTTTCCGCATCTTCCGCTGGGAGATCCGGCTCGCTGTCACGTTCGCCACGCAACCGTTCTCGAACTGGAGCCGCGCGTTGGCGATGTCGACGCTGTCCGACACCACCGCAACGCCGCTCGCCTCCACCGTACGGACGGGTGAATGCACGAAGGAGAGGATCAGGTCGATGTCGTGGATCATCAGATCGAGGACGACCCCCACTTCCGTTCCCCGGGGGTTGAACTGGGCGAGGCGATGCGATTCAACGAACATGGGAGCGATCCGGTATTTTTCCAGCGCGAGTATGGCGGGGTTGAACCGCTCGATGTGGCCCACCTGGATGAGGAGCCCCCGTCCGGATGCCGCGCTGCAGAGCGTCTCCGCCTGCGCGACGGTCTCCGTGATCGGCTTTTCCAGAAAGACGTGCTTCCCGCGCTCGAGGGCCTTCAGCGCGACGACACAATGTGCATCCGTACTCGTGGCAACGGTGACGGCATCAACCGAGTCCAGCAACCCGTCCAGACTTTCCGCGGCCAGCGTGCCGTACTGGCCGGCGACGCTCTTCGCCCTGTCCGCATCGGTGTCAAAGACCCCTGCGAGGTGCACGCCCGGCATATCCGAGAGCATTTTCGCGTGCAGCGATCCAAGATGTCCAACGCCGATGACGCCGATCCGCAAGGGGTCCACATATGCTCCTGAGAGGTTCATTGTTCTGTCGTCAGGCACCGTCAGTCACGTAACGGACATCCCTCTTCAGCCAGGAGAGAAAGCCGCTGACCTCCTGAAAAACGACGTCTGCCCCTGCCCGCGCCACACGCTCCCTGTCAAAGGAATCCCACAGAACCGCGACCGAAGTCGCGCCCGCGCCCCTTGAGGCCGTGATGTCCCCCATGGCATCGCCCACCATCAGCACCTCTGCGGGGACGAGCGAATAGGCCTCGATGAATTTGCGAATCCCCTCGGGGTCCGGCTTATGCCGGACGACATCGTTCCCCGAGACGATCAGGTCGAAATATCCCGCGATCCCCAGGGCTTCGAGCGTGATCATCGCCGTCCGCCTCCCTTTCCCCGTGAAGACTCCCAGCGGGATCCCCATCGTTTTCAGGAACGCCAGGACCTCATCGATCCCCTCGTGGAGGGCGGCCATCGCGTGATGGTGACCGCTGTAGAAATCGCAGAGATCGTCCATTGCAGCATCGAGGCGCTCCTTCCCGACGATCGCTTCAAGGGCACCTTCCTCGGGGGGTCCGAACAGGGCGATGATTTCCCGGGGTTCATACGTCCGACCGCAGTACTTGGCGGTTATGAAATTGAACGTCGCAAAGATCAGCTCATTCGTCCTCGTCAGCGTCCCATCGATGTCGAAGAGGACGCCGGCGACACTCAGGCGTCCGTCACGGGAAGGCAGCGTGCGTTGGTATATGTCCATAGCTGTTAAATATACCCATCTGCCGGGCGAATTTCAATGAACGGGATCTGCCTTGCAATTCGAAGCACATTGTGATAACTTATGTCCATGCAATTGGCGCATCTCGCGAGACAGGTCATTCTCAAGAACAAAGAAGAGCGGCGCATCGTCGCCGGTCACCCCTGGGCCTTCAGCAACGAAATCCGCGAAACCAGGGGAAACCCCGCCGTTGGGGACGTGGTCGAGCTTGTCGCAGCGAGCGGGCTCTCGCTTGGCGTCGGCCTGTATAACCCCCACTCACTAATCGCATTCCGGCTTCTCTCCAGCACGATAGTCGAGATCGACCGCGACTTTTTTCAATCGCGAATCGCCTCGGCCCTGACTCTCCGCGAGCGGCTGTACCCGGGTGAAACCGCCTATCGCCTCGTCCACGGTGAAGGGGACTTCCTCACGGGGCTCGTCATAGACAGGTTNNAACGACCAGTTCGCCGTCCAGACATTCTCCGCCGGCATGGAACAGCGCCTCCCGCTCATCTGCGAGGTTCTGCATGAGCTGTTCCACCCATCCTGCATCGTCGCCCGGAATGAGTCGCCTCTCCGGGCCCTCGAGAACCTTCCGATGCAGCGCGCTGTTCTGTATGGAGAGCCCTCTTCCACACTGATCACCGAGCGGGGGATGCGTTACACAGTGGATCTCAGGGACGGACAGAAGACGGGCTTCTACCTTGACCAGAGGGAGAACCGGGGTGTGCTCGAGCGGTTCAGCAGAGGGGCGGAGGTTCTGGACGCCTTCTGCAACGACGGCGGATTTGCCCTCTCCGCGGGACGGGGAGGGGCCAAATCGGTCCTGGGCGTCGACATTTCCGCCGAAGCCATTGCCCGGGGGCGCGCCAACGCACTCCTGAACGGACTGGACAACGTCTGTTTCGACGAGGGGGATGTGTTCAAGAAACTGGCGCAGCTTGCTGAAGCCGGCCGGAAGTTCGACGTGGTGGTGCTCGATCCGCCGTCGTTCACAAGAACCAGGAAGAACGTCCAGGCGGCGAAGATAGGGTACCGGACGCTTCACCTCGCCACTTTTCCCCTGATCCCGGCGGGAGGAATGCTCATGACCGCCTCGTGCTCCCATCACATTCTCCCGGAGGTCTTCCTGGAAATCGTTGACGACGCCGCGCGCCGCGCCGGGCGGCGGTTGCAGCTTCTTGAATGGCGGGGTGCGTCGCCTGACCATCCCGTTCTCCCCGCGGTTCCGGAAACGCGTTACCTCAAGCTGGGCGTCTACCGTGTTCTCTGATCAAAAGACCAATGTCGCGAGGAGGGACGTTACCATGCACAGGAGCCAACTGCCGATGCACGTTCTGACCTTCGTCGTCCTGGCTATCGCACCGCTGGCATCCGCGCAGCCCCGTTCGTACCCGGGACAACCTGACAGCTCAACGCGCGGCACGACGACCACGTCGTACGATCAGGGAGAGTACCCCAACACCTGGGGGGTGGACGTGATGATCTCCACCAACGGGTTCGGACTCGGGACATTCTACAGGCGGGAATTCACTCCCGATGTGTTCGGGTTCATCAGCTTTCTCGATCTCCGAAGCCAAAGACTCCCGGGAGATCGAACAGTATGACATTTACGGCAACTCCACGGTTCCGGGAAAGCTGAACCGGTTCATGGTACTTCCCCCTCATGTTCGGCGTCCAGTACAGGCTCTTCCGGGAAGATATCGTCGAGACTTTCCGCCCGTACGTCAATGCCGCGGTCGGCCCCACGCTGATTTACATGAGCCCCTTCGTCGACCTGGTCCCCCAGGCCGACGGCTCACTGGCGGTCAATCAGGTGGAGTTCTTTAAGAGCTTCAGCCGCGGGACACCCCACTACACGGCGTCGGCATACATCGGATTCGGCGCGAATTTCGGCGGGGAAAAATCGGGGGTTTTCGGCGTGAATTTCCGGTATTATTTCACCTACCTGCTGGGAGACGGACTCCCTTCGCTGTATGACACCAACACAGGACTCCTTGCCGCGACGAAGAAGGATTTCGGAGGGTTTTTCATCACCCTCAACGTCGGTCTCGGGTATTAATGGCGAAAGGCACTGGCACACACTCCGGAAATCCCCTTCATCCGCAGCAGTTACCAATGCCTTTCTTTGTAACGGCGTGAGCAACTTACAAAGACCCCGGTTCTCTGTTTGTGACGGGTGTCACGATCTCAAAGAAGACCTGAGGTACCTCCCCGTATGGGATGCCGGGTTGGCGGCAATTTCCTCCGGTGTTCCCGTCCCCACGACGGTCCCCCCCCCCTCCCCCGCTTCCGGCCCGAGATCGATCACGTAATCGGCGCACTTGATGACGTCAAGATTGTGCTCGATAATGACGACCGAGTTTCCGGCTTCTATGAGTGCGTTGAAGCACCGGAGCAGCTTTGCGATGTCGTCGAAGTGGAGGCCTGTCGTGGGCTCGTCGAAAAAGAAAAGGACGTGCTTGTCGGTGGCGGGCGTGACGAGATGCGACGCCAGCTTGATGCGCTGGGCTTCTCCACCGGAGAGGGACGTCGCCGCCTGCCCGAGCCGGATGTAGCCCAGCCCGACCTGATCCAGAACGCTCAACCGCTGAGCCACTCTCCTTCCCGCTCCATCCTGGCCGAAGAAAGCGATTGCCTCCGTCACAGTCAGGCCGAGTACCTCATCGATGCTCTTTCCACGGTAGCGGACATCGAGGATCTCTTTCTTATACCTTTTCCCCTTGCAGACGTCGCAGAGAAGAAACAGGTCGGCAAGAAACTGCATCTCCACCTTGACAACGCCGTCACCCTCACATTCATCGCATCGCCCCCCCGGCACGTTGAACGAGAACATGCCCGGAGTGTACCCGTGGATCTTCGCCGATTGCGTCGCCGCAAAAAGGGCTCTGATCTGGTCGAAGACCTGTATGTACGTGACCGGATTTGACCGGGGCGTCCTGCCGATCGGGGACTGATCCACGAGTTCCACGCCGCTGATCTGCTCCTGCCCGGTGATGGACCGGTACGCCCCCTGCTGGCCCCCCGTGTCCCCCAGCGCACGCTTCAACCCCTGGTACAGCACCTCGTGGATGAGCGTGCTTTTCCCGCTCCCGCTGACACCGGTGACACAGACGAGCATGTCCAGGGGGATCCCGACATCGATCCCCTTCAGATTGTGCCGGGCCGCCCCCTCGATGCGGATCTCCCGCCCGGAGCGCGCGCGCCGGGAAGGGGGGAGCGGGATGCGAGATCTCCCGCTCAGGTAGGACCCGGTCAGGGATCGTCCGTCCTTCATGATCTCCTGAAGCGTGCCGGCGGCAACCACCTCTCCCCCCCCCTCGCCTGCCCGCGGACCCATGTCCACGATCATGTCGGCCGACCGCATCATATCGGCGTCATGCTCCACCACAATCACCGTGTTCCCCGCATCTTTGAGTGCCATGAGAATCCGGATGAGCCGGTCGTTGTCCCTGGGATGGAGCCCGATGCTGGGTTCGTCCAGGACGTAGACCGCACCGACAAGGGAGGAACCAAGCGATGTTGCGAGGTTGATACGCTGCGATTCACCTCCCGAAAGAGTGCTTGACAGACGGTCCAGCGTCAGATAGCCGATGCCGACGTCATCCAGGTAGGCAATGCGCCGCTTCAGTTCATCCATGATCCGGCGCGCGATCGCGGACTCCTCGGCCGTCATCGCAAGAGAGGCCAGGAATTGCCTGACGCCTGTGATCGTCATGCCGACGACCGCGGCGATCCCTTTCTCTCCTACGCGGACCGCAAGGGCCTCGCTCCGGAGCCTGGCACCGCCGCAGGCGGGACAGGTCGTGTACCCCCGGTACCGGCTCAGCAGGACGCGGTAATAGATCTTATAGGACTTCTTCTCGATCATCCGGAAGAATTTGTTCAGCCCCTCAAAATCTTCGTTCCCCTCCCGGATCAGCAGAAGCTCCCGCTCGTCCAGCTCCGCGAACGGGACATCAAGCCTGATATCCGCCTTCTGCGACGACCGGACGAGAGCCCGGAGCCATTCCTTGAATTTCGGCGTTGACCAGGGCTGGATCGCCCCCTGGCGAATCGTCTTCCGTTTGTCGGGAACCACGAGGTCCATGTCGATCCCTACGGCCCGCCCGAACCCCTGGCACTCCGGGCAGGCCCCGAACGGGTTGTTGAAGGAAAAGAGCCGGGGGTCAGGTTCCTCGTAGTCGATGTGGCAGTCGGGGCATGCGAAATTCTGGTTGAACTTCAGCGGGGCTCCGCTCCCCGGCAAAATCAGAGAGGCCCGTCCGTTGCCGGATGCAAACGCCGATTCGACGGAATCGGCGAGGCGTTCGTTCCGGCCATCGTTCCTGAACACCAGGCGATCCACGAGGACCTGGACCCCCCCGGGCGGCATCTTCCCCGGTCCCCGGGATTCATTGAGATCGATGATGTCCTCCCCGACGACCACCCTGAAGAACCCTTCCCTCCTGAGGTTCTCAAGCGACTCAGCGATCGGCTCGCGCGGATGTGTCGGAAGCGGGAACGTGACAAGGANNCCGCAATTGCGGCAGTATGTGCGGCCCACGCGGGCGAAGAGAAGCCTGAGATAGTCATACACTTCCGTCGTCGTCCCGACGGTGGACCTGGGATTGCGGGTGTTCGTCTTCTGCTCGATTGCCATCGCCGGGCCGATCCCCTGTATGAGGTCGACGTCCGGCTTGTCCATCCGTTCAAGGAATTGACGGGCGTACGAGGAGAGGCTCTCAACATACCGCCTCTGCCCTTCCGCGTAGATCGTATCAAAGGCAAGACTCGATTTGCCCGATCCGCTGACTCCCGTAACGACGATGAGCCTGTCCCGCGGGAGATCCAGGTTGATGTTCTTGAGGTTGTGAACCCGCGCACCGCGGATCCTGATCGTGTGTTCCATATCCTTGCGCAGGGGGGGGGATGAACAAGGCCCCTGCGGAAGACTTCCGCAGGGGCCTCTGTCTGTACACCGAACGAGTGCTAATGCACGAGTCCGTCGATCGTAAACGTGGCCTGGCCGTTCGCACCGTTCACGAACACGGTCAGCGTGGTCCGCGTGCCTGCCGAGTCGACCAGCACGGTGTTGCCGTCACTCAGCCTGCAGCTGAACTGAGTGGTCCCGGGACCCGGGACGAGGACATCGTTGAGTACCAGGCTTCCGTTCAGCCCGAAGGTCACGATCACCTGGTTCTGCGTCGCGGTCGGGTCGGGAGGCGGAGGTATGGCCGCGATCACCGCAATCGTCGTCCCGGCCGAAAGCGGATGGCCGAGCACGTCGGCAACGGTGAACGTGAATGTCTGGCTGCCGGCGTTGGGGATATTGAACGTGGTCGGCGCGAAACCGGAGATGATCGACGCGCCGCTCCAGAGGACCAGTATGCTGTCCAGCACCGTTGACCCGCCCTGACCGACGGTCTTGGCGGCGATATAATGGTATCCGTCGCCCGAGGGGCGGAGGCCGTTTACCGGAGCGGCATGAGAGCCCAGGGGGGAGGGGTTTCCGCTGATCAGGTCCGCTGAGCCCTGGCCGTCGGCGTTCGTGAAGACCGTCGGCTGGATCACGCCGGCCGTGCTGCTGAAGTATATCGCGGTGCCCGGTGCGACCGGGTTGCTCCATCTGTCCCCCACCAGAACTGTGATCGGGCTATGGACTCCCATGGTCCCGAGGATGGGGAGGTTATAGAAATGGGCGGCCACGGTGAAATGTGTCTGGTCGGGGAAGCCACCGTTGATGACAACCCGGACGGGCGACGTACTCACGGTACCGCTCGCCACAGTCCCGGTGGCCACGACCTGTACGACGCCCGCCCGTACGCCGGAACTGAGCGTCATGATTGCCTGTCCGTTCGAGTTGGTCGTGACAACGGAGGGGGAGAGGAATTCGCCTCCCCCGGGGCCGTTGGCGATCGTGAACGTCAGCTGGATCGCATGGGAGATGTCCACGGGGAGCCCGAGCGAGTCCCTCACCTCCCATGTCAGTGTCGTGGTTTCCGAACCGCCGACCCCCTTCACCGCGATGGCGGTAGGCGTCGCCCCCAGGAACGCGATGGTCTGCGCGATGCCGCTCCCTCCCCCTCCGGTGATCTGGGACCTGCGCGCCAGCGCGACATTGACCACCGTGGCCGGCTGATTTGACTGCAGGAGAGCTACGATCGACGTGTCCCGGTATCCGGAGAGATGGAATGCGAGCTGCACCGATGATGTGCTGTCTATGGTGAACGTGAAACTGTAACTGCCGGTGGCACTCGTGGTCACCGACGTTGCCCCCGAACCGAGAGGCTGCGCGGATACGGTGACGCCGGCAAGCGGCGACGACGACGTCGCATCGGTGACAATGCCCGTCACGCTCCCCCTCCCCGCCTGGGCGCCCGTCGAACTGCTGTTGTTGTTGTTGCATGACACGGCGAATGCCCCCATCGCCGCCACAAGGGAAATCCAGCAGAATGTCTTGCTCATAGTGTGCCGTCCTTTTCGTTGAGTGGAGCTGCCAAGGAGGTCACTCCCCTTTTTTGACCGAGACGTGATGTTCGTACTTCATCTGATCGAGCAGCCACCGGTCGAATATGCCGTCCTCCTTCGTCTTCTGCGTGATCCGTTCCTGCAGCGTGGGCACCAGCTCGGCCTTCAGCAGGATCACCAGTTCCTTCTTCACCACGTTATCGCTGTTGAACCCGAAAAGATACCGGAGGCCCAGGACGTACCAGGGGAGATCCTTCAGGAAGGGGATCCCCTCGCGAACGACATCGGTCTCTGAATTATACAGCCCCCCGATGATCGTCTCTTCGCCGTCCAGCAGGAGCAGGTTTGTGGTGGCCTTGGTCTTGTTGATGATCGTGCTGATGGCCCCGGGCTGGACCGAGCTCCGCTCGACGTCCAGGTTCAGGTGGATGAAATTCACCCCCTGCTCCGTGATGACCTGCGGGGTCACCTTGGCGATCGTCCCCGCGCTGTAGAACTTGTCGATGAGGTTTCCCGCAAAATCACGCTCACGGATCGAGAAGTCCTGGCCGACCTGGATACGCCCCTCCTGGCCAGACCGGACGGTCAACTGGGGACTGCTCATGATCTCCCCCAGCTCATAGTTCGAAAAGATCGAGGCGATGAAATCAAGGTTTGCAAAGCTCACGTGGGGAGTCACTTCGGTCTTGAAGATCGTGCTCGTGACCTGAGTCGCTCCGAAGAACGAAGAATTGATGTCCACGTTGTTCGTGCTCTTCATGAACTTCCAGTCGATTCCCTCCTGGTCGAGCTTGGTGAGGTTGACTTCAAAGAAGACCGCCGAGATCTTGACTTCCCGGCTCCTGAAATTGGCCGGCTCCTTGCGGATTTCGACATCCCCCGTCGGGCCCCCGGGACCGGTCGTTGTAATGGCGCCGGGCTGCGATTTCCCCGCCTCTGTCCCGGCGGCCCCGGCGCCGATCTGGATGTAGTTCTCGTACTCCGTGAACCAGATATCATTCTTCCGGCAGATCGACTCGAGCGCGTCCTTCCACTGCATCNNTCGATGATGATCTTCCCGGTGAATTTCTTGCTGACCTCGCTGATGGCCGTGAGCGCCCTGTCCAGGGGTGTTGTCGGTGCGATGGACACAAGCTCCTGGGGGGAAGTGTACCCGCGCGTCTGCTTCTGCCACGCCTGGTCCCCCTGGGCATAGGCACGCTCTCCCGCGGTGCACGCGATGACCAGAACCACGAACAACGCTATCTTCTTCATGATATCCTCGGTCCTATTTTTTTACAACTGTTTGAAGTGGGCCATAGCGGATCTTCAATTCGACCTTTTCGATGATGCCCCCCTTGTTCAACGTCCCCTCGATGCGCCCGCCTTCGGGGTCGATCTTCGTCAGGTATCCGAGATAGATTTCGTCCCCTTCCTGCAGGGTCCGGATATTGTTGCTCTGATCGAGGACATACGCCTTCCCCGTGATCACGGCTTTAAGATCCGAGCGTTCGATCTCCACGAGTTCACGCGTGTTCGGCGTGATGCCGCTCGATATGACCGGTGTGAAGGGATCCACGTTCAGCGTGTTCGGGGTGATCGACCTCTCCCCCATCGAACTCGAGAGCTCGGCCACGGACGAAAAGTAGGCATGGACGAGCATGTTGAACGTCACGAGCACCTTTCCCTCTTCCTTTTCCGTGGGGGCGACCTCGATCCCCTTCATCGTGATCGCCTGTATCTTGAAGAGCTTCCTGTCGTTCTCCAGGTACCAGATGAACCTGTAGAAGTTGTCGAAGGGGGCCTCCCCCTTCAGGTTGTAGACGTTGTAACCGTAGTTGCCGTGCGACTGCAGACCGTTGTAGACCATGTCGAGCTTGACATAGCCGCTCAGGTCGATCAGGCGGCTGAAATATGCGTAGCTCTGCGAGGTGATGTCCACGGGGGGAATATCCTTGTTCCGGTTCTCCCACCGCTTCTGGGTGTCGGTCAGCAGCGCGCTCAGGTCGTTGAACTGGTTGACAAGGTTCGGCGTGTTCTGCAGCTCTTCGTCGATCTGCTTTACCTGCTTTTCGATCGTCTTCGCTTTCCGGGGGAGGTTGAACGCGCGTATATACGTCCCCACCCCCAGGGTGACCAGGAACAGGATACCGAGCGCGACGCTGTTGCGGATTTTATATGACACGACCGTTCTCCTTTTCCTTCAGTGATTATTGCCCACCGGGAAGAGCGGGAACCTCGATCTGATACCGGTAGACGGTCTGCTCGCGTATCGCCTGGACATCCACCTCCTTCAGGAGCGAATTGTCAAAGAGCGTCGAGAGACGCGGGATGCGGGTGCGATAGACGGCGAACCCGTTCAGGTGGAGGAGGTTGTTGTCCTCCGCGGTGAAATCGGAGAGCCAGATCGAATTGAGATCCTCCACGCCGTGACTGATCTGGGTCAGGACCTTGCTCCATCGCTCCGACCCCGGCACGAGCGAATCGTACAGGGCCAGCGAGGTCTTGTACCGCACGAGCTGCTGCTGGAGGGCGTCGATCGAGCTCGAGAGCGTCTGGTTTTCCGCCCGCTGCCCCTCTTTGAGCGTCAGGACCTCCCGGAGCTCCTTGATCTCCTTCCCCTTCTGTGCAATCGTCCAGGTGAAGAAGATCGTCGAGAAGAAGAGGAGGAGGAGGAGCAGATATCCGTGCCAGGCAAGCTTGAAGACGCGCTGTCCCTCGCGGACCTCAGCCGGGAGCAGGTTGATCTTATAGATGTTCGCGTTATCCGGGTCAAGAACCTTCCATGCCGCCCCGATGGGGACGGCATAGTCGGAAATGGTCTCCTGCTGTTCCGCGCTCAGCTGGGAGGTATCCAGGCGCGGGGCAAGGAGATACTCGACTTCCTGGTCGGGGAGCTGCTGGAGGAGGAAATCGCGGAATCCGATCCGCTTGGATTCCCCCGCGAGTATGATCCGGTTGATCCTCGGGATCGCCAGGTTGTCCTGTTCCAGCAGAAGACGGCTGTAGACGGTGTTCAGGAGATTCGGCGAATCGTATCCTTCGCCCAGAATCGGGGCGAACTGGTAGAACTGGTCGCCCCGCATGAATATCAGGCGCGTGAACTCCACTCCGACATAGATGATGACCGAGACCTCCTGCGGCTGGAGGTCGTAGTTGAGGCGCACCAGGTTCATCAGGGAGACGTCCGAGCTGTCGATCGCCGGGATGAAAGGGATACGCCCGCCGATGAACCCTTTGACGTTCTCCAGCGAGTTGATCAGACTCAGGCCGTCCTCGCGGACGATACAGAGCAGGTTCCCTTCGTCCGTCCTGATCGCGTCCACGGCGTCGGCGGCCGGCTGGAACGCGCGGATGTTCTTCAGTTCCGCGAGTATGCGGTCCTTGAGCTTCGACCCTCTCAGGCCGAAGTCGCTCTCCAGGACATGGTAGTAGATCGCCGGCTCGGCAAGACTGTAGGTGAGGGAGTATTTGTTTACGTGATACTGAGCGAGAAGTCCGAGCAGCACCGCGTTATTGTCATCGGTCTGGGCTTCAGGCACGGCCTCGGTCGAAGAGGTCTCACCGAGGCTGAATGCGTCCGTCCCCTCCCCCATGGCGGGGACCATGGTCTCGGCGGATTTCTGCTCCTGGAGCTTCGTGATCAGCGTGGCCGACTTCAGTTCCTGGACGGTGACTCGCTTCTTGCGGATAGTCAGGTGTGCAAGCTTGACATCCAGACCATCGACGAAGATGCCCAGGACCGATTTTCCTCGTCCTGCTACCGTGGCCATAGGGAGACTTTGTCTGTTGTGAATGGAGACGAACTCAATCACCCACCTGGGTGATGTTCATGATCTGCTGGAAGCGGCGCTTGTTGTTGGCCGCAACGATCCCGTTTTCC
Source organism: Ignavibacteriota bacterium (assembly GCA_003154425.1). GTDB lineage: Bacteria > Bacteroidota > Ignavibacteria > UBA10030 > UBA6906 > Fen-1273. The sequence goes on along the minus strand of PMDK01000209.1, from coordinate 2,478 downwards.
AGCGATATCCTCTTCTGCATGTACAACCGTTTCAGGTCCTGCTCCAGCGTCGTCATTCCGACCTCCCCCGACTCAGCCATCATCTGGTAGATCTCACCCGTGTTGTTGTTCTTGATGGCGGCGCGGACGGACGGGATCACGATCATGACTTCTTTCGCAAGCACCCGCTTTCCGTCGAGGCTTGGAACCAGTTTCTGGGAGATGACGGCGGTCAGCGTATCGGCGAGCCTCATGCGGACCCGCTCCTGTTCGTTGACGGGGACTTCACCGATGATCCTGTCGATCGTCTCCACGGCCGAAGCGGTATGCAGCGTGGAAAAAACCTTGTGACCGCTGTCCGTGATCTCGAGCGCAGTGAGGATCGTGTCCGGATCCCGCATCTCCCCGATGACGATGATGTCGGGGTCCTGCCTGAGGGACTGGATCGCCCCTTCTTTGAACGAAAGCGTGTCGCGCCCGACTTCCCTGTGCCGGACGATGCAGTGGTCCGGCCGGTGACCAGCGTCAGCCCCTGCTCCGTGTGGGCAAGGCTGAGCATCTTCGTGACGTTGGGATGAAATTCGAGGTTCTTGTACGGGCGCACGGTCGCCTGGATCGCCCGCATGTTGAGCGCAAGGTGGTCGAGGTCGAAATACACGTTCGCCCTGAACCGGTACATCTGGTCGTCTTCGACGATGCTGTATGAGAGATCGAGGCTCCGGTTTTCGTACAGGAACAGGCGTTGCCGCTCAATCAGGATGCTCTGAATGAGAACATTGAATTCATCAAGCGTGAATTTCCCCATGTCCTTCGCGGGGCGCTTCTCCCCGTAGATCCGGTACCAGACGTTTCCGCCCGTGCCGTACCCGCCCATGTCGATGTCGGATGCGTTGATATTCGACATCTTCATCAGGTAGCTGTCCATCAGTTTCCGGANNGTCCGCTCTGCCGGCGATTGCTTGGTCAGAAGATCGCCGATAAGCATCTGCCTCTCCATCCCCGGCACGGTGTCGGGGATAGCTCCGGAGATCTCCTGCAGGGTTCGTATTGAAGTCTCTATCATATCGCGAGATTTGACGAATGATTGAACCGGAAACCAACCATGAATATATCCAATGATGAATCCATTGTCAACAAGTCACGACGGGACAAAGCGCATTGCCCGTCATCTGAGCAGAAACTTCATTTCCGGCGAGCATCGGCATATAAATGAATGTATTATGATAGCTCATAGTCCTTGCGAACGATGGGGTCTTTTCAGTTCTCCCACCACGAGACCATCTCGAAGCTGTCCGAATACGGGAAAAAAGGAGGTTGCTGGTGGTCAAATCTCGGGTCGTTCCGAATGCTGTAGGCGAACCCGTTGAGGAACTGGAGCGGTGGACCCGGGTTGAACAGCCCGAGGCTCCCTGCGGTGTTCTGCGTGACGCCGCCGAAAAGGTTGACTCTCCCGCTCACAGGTATACTCCAGAAATTCTCGGCAGTCAATTCACCACTCTGACAGTACACCGTGGCCTGAATATTAAGAATTGACGAAGGAGTGCGTGCAGCGTTCTCGGTGATATACGCCATGCGCCCGGCGACTATCCCGAGCATGTCCGTGGATGCGGGGTTCCCGACCGGGCTCGTTTTCGCGACGACGTCCCCGTCGATCCAGACATTCCCCTTGTTCGTCGCGGCCCCGGAGCCTCCAAATGCGGCCACCGTGAGATCTGCATTGTACGTCCCCTTGATCCTGAGGTCGGCGTTCTTTATGACGATGACACCATTGGGGGCGAGCGCGCTGATGGCCATCGTCGTATCCCTGAGGCTCCCGTTCGGAGGGATCTGGACACGAACCCGATCGTTCATAAACGTCAGCGCAACATCGTTCGAGGTCGACGTCTGATCGAACAGCCCGCCTCCCGCCGTCGCGGCGGAGGTGAGAGTGGTCTGGAGGGCCGCCATGCTGGGGCGTTTCGTATAGTCGCCCCACTCGTATCCGCCATTGTAGACGGGGTTCCCCGACGGGCCGAGCTGCGCTGCAAGGGCGGCGGTCAGCTTCTGGTCGAAGTACGGCGTCCCGTCGAGATGGAACCTGCCGTTTGTGTGCGCGGGACCGTACAGCGAGTCCCCGGTGATCTTCCAGTCGTTCGCCCCGGTGTACGGTCCGGGGGAACCGTCCGGACCGACGTAGCCGTTTGACTCGGTCTCCGTGAACCAGCTGAACTTGGCAAATTGTACGTGCTTGAAGACCCCCTCCACGGTGTCACGGAACGTGGCCCCGTTCTGGTCGGTCATGTTGGTCCACGCGGCGCTCCGGACGGTCACCCAGAGCGGTTGCGGCGTGTTGTTGAAGTACATGACCGAGTCGTGTCCCCCGAAGAAATCGGCGCCGAAATTCGCCGGGAAGACGCTGTAGTTAAGCAGATACTGCGTCCCGACATTTGCCACGGATACCGCAATGTTGTGGACCTGCGTCGACCCGTAGTAACTCGAATACGTGTCCATCGAGCTGAC
>PMDK01000144.1 GCA_003154425.1 Ignavibacteriota bacterium | reverse complement strand
AACGGCGAAGGACTGCAGCACGAGGACGGGCACAGCCACATTCTGGCCAGCACCGTGCCGAATCTCGTGACGTACGACCCGGCATTTGCGTACGAGACCGCGGTCATCATACAGGACGGGCTCCGGAGGATGTACGGCGACGGGGAAGAGGTCTTCTACTATCTTACGCTGTACAATGAGAACTACGCCATGCCCCCGATGCCGGACGGATCGAGGGAAGGGATCCTGAAAGGTCTCTACCGGTTCCGGGCGGGGAACACCGCAGGGAAACACCGGGCGCACATCTTCGGGAGCGGGCCGATCATGAATCAGGCGCTCCGCGCCCAGGAAATACTGGCCGAGCGGTACGGCGTGAATGCGGACGTCTGGAGCGCGACAAGCTACAAACTGCTCCGGAATGAGGCGCTCCTTGCAAAACGGTGGAACATGCTTCACCCCGGGGAAATCCCCCGGACCTCCTATCTCGAGAACATCCTGGAGCATGAAGAAGGGGTCTTTGTCGCGGTATCGGATTACATGAAGATCGTTCCCGATCAGATCGCGCCGTGGGTGCCCGGAGGATTGACGACGCTCGGGACCGATGGTTTCGGGCGGAGCGACACCCGCCCTGCGCTCCGCCGGTTCTTCGAAATCGACGCTGAGATGACTGTCGTAGCCACACTGTACGCCCTGGCCACCGAAGGGGAGATCAGGATGGATGTGGTGGAGAGGGCGATCAGGGAATTGAACATAGACCCGGAGAAGCCGTACCCGCTGCTTGTCTGATAAAAGGAGATCATTCATGGATGTTCGTCTGCCACGCCTCGGTGAAGGTGCGGATTCCGGTGTCATCGCGACGGTGTTCGTGAAAGAAGGGGACCAGGTCAAAAAGGACCAGCCTGTTCTCGAAATCGAGAGCGAAAAGGCGGTCGCGACCATTCCCGCCCCCGCCGCGGGGACCGTCACGAAGGTCATGGTGAAAGAAGGGGAAGAGATAAAAGTCGGCGCTCTGATACTCGTTCTCTCGGAAAACGGCGCGGGTGCGGCCGCTCTCCCCCCGCCTCCCCCGCGTGCCATCGACGCTTCCGTGGGGGATGATGCGCGCGTGGAACCGGCGATCGATGTGACTCCCGCTCCCCCGGGTGCGCTGCTGCCCCTGCCTGGCGCGGCGGCCGGTCCATCCGGTTTCCCCATCGTGCACGGGGCGGGGGCTCCTCCGCCCGCCTCTCCCTCTCTGAGGAAAATCGCGCGGGAGCTCGGGATCGACCTCTACCGCGTGCGCGGGAGCGAGCGTGGAGGCCGGATCGTCATGGCGGACCTTCGCGCCTATGTGCAGAAAATCCAGCGCATAGCGCTCGAGGGGCGTCCCGTGCCCGGGGCGGCTCCTCCCCCCGGGGCGCCTCTCATGTCCCCGCCGGCGGCCGCGAGCATCGATTTTTCGCAGTGGGGGCCCGTCACAAAGCAGAAGATCACCACGCTCCGCAGATCGATCAGCCGCAAGATGGTCGAATCCTGGACCACCGTGCCGCATATAACGCAGTTCGACGAAGTGGATGTCACGGACCTCCTCGCGCTCAGGAAGAAGTATGCTCCGAAATACGAAGCGAAGAAAGCGCACCTGACGCTCACCTCGCTGGCGATTCATGCACTCGTGGCGGCACTGAAGAAGCATCCCTCGTTCAACGCGAGCATCGATGAAGCGGCAGGGGAGATCGTCCTGAAGAACTACTTCAATATAGGGATCGCCGTCGATACCGAGGCCGGACTCATCGTCCCCGTGCTCCGGGATGCGGACAAAAAGAGCGTGTTCCAGCTTTCCGCGGAGCTGAACGGGATCGCGGAGCGTACCCGGGCACGGAAAGTCTCGCTCGAAGAGATGCAGGGGGGGACGTTCACAATTTCCAACCAGGGAGGGATCGGCGGCGCTCATTTTACCCCCATCGTGAACACGCCGGAGGTGGCGATACTCGGGATGGGACGGAGTCTCCTCACGCCGGTCGTGAGGGAGGGGAAAGTCGTGCAGCGGGTGATGATGCCCCTGGTTCTCTCGTACGACCACAGGGTGAACGACGGGGCGAATGCCGCGCGGTTCGTTGTCGATCTTGTGAAGGAATTCGAGAGCATTAAAGAGGCGGACGTCAGGATCTGATAATAGCGAGGATAACGTGAAGGCTATCAAGACTGAAATCGTCGTGCTGGGAGCGGGTCCCGGCGGATATGCGGCCGCCTTTTATGCCGCGGACAAAGGGAAGAAGGTCATCATGGTGGAGCAGGAGAAGCGCCTGGGCGGGGTCTGCCTGAACAGGGGATGCATCCCTTCGAAAGCGTATCTCCATGCGGCGAAGCTCATCACAGAGGCGGAGGAGTCCTCGTTCCGCGGAATCCATTTTGAGAAGCCCCGGGTTGACCTGAAGCAGATGCGGGCGTGGAAGGAATCGATACTCGACAAGCTCGCCGGAGGGATCACGGGACTGGCAAAGAGAAGGAACGTCGAGGTGATGCAGGGACGGGGCTACTTCGAAGACTCTTCGACGCTCCGCGTTGAGACGGCCGGGGGCCAGCAGTTCATCAACTTTGACAATGCGATAATCGCGGTCGGATCGAAGGCGGCCATGCCCTCCGCATTCGATCTGGGGAATCCCCGCGTCATGACATCGACGGAGGCGCTGGAGATCGAGGAGATTCCGAAGGACCTCCTCGTCGTCGGGGGAGGATATATCGGCATGGAGCTCGGCACCGTGTACGCGTCGCTCGGGAGCAGTATCGTGGTCGTCGAGGCTCTGGAGGCGATACTCACCGGCGCCGACCCGGATCTCGCGCGGCCCGTCGCACTGCGGGCGGGGAAGATGTTCCGGGAGATCCGCGTCAAGACGAAGGTCGTGAAGATGGCGACCGCCGGGAAACAGATCAGGGTGAACCTGGAAGTCGGCGCCGAGAAGAAAGAGGAGCTGTACGACCGTGTGCTCGTCTCCGTCGGGCGCGTCCCGAATTGTGCGGATCTCGGACTCGAGAACACGCGCGTGGCGCAGGACGAGAAGGGGTTCATCAAAGTCGACGAGCACCAGCGGACCGGCGACCCCGCCATCTTTGCCGTCGGGGATGTCGCGGGGGGGGTGCTGCTCGCCCACAAGGCATCCAAGGAGGCGCGCGTTGCCGTGGAGGTGATCACGGGGGAATTGAGCGTTTTCGAGGACATCATCATTCCCGCCGTCGTCTTCACCGATCCCGAGCTGGCATGGTGCGGGCTCACGGAGTCCGAGGCAAAGCAGAAGGGAGTCAGCGTCGAGGTGGCGAAGTTTCCCTGGTCGGCGTCCGGGCGCGCGCTCAGTTTCGACAGGACCGACGGCCTGACCAAGCTCGTCATCGACCCGGAAACCGAGCGGATACTCGGCGTCGGTATCGTGGGATCCGGGGCCGGCGAGCTTATCGGCGAAGGTGTGCTGGCGATCGAAATGGGAGCCACGGCGAAGGATCTTGCGGAATCCGTTCACCCGCATCCGACGCTGTCGGAGACGCTTTCGGAATGTGCGGAATCGTTCTACGGGTACGCTACTCACACGTACTCAAGGAAGAAAACGACGACGGAACAATAACGTTCCTCCCGCCCCACCCCGTGTAGCTCCCCGGGACAAATCGCCTCCCTCCACCCATTCGTGAAGGCTCCCTGACCATCCCTCGCCGGGATGGAGCGGTATCCCCTTACAATCACATCCCCTTTGGAGGGAAGCATGGTCCGGATCCTCCCGGCCTTTCTTGCCACACTCTGTCTTGTTATGCTCTCTGCCGCTGAAGCCGTAACGGGAAGCATCCGCGGCACGGTCACCGGCGCCGCCGGACCGATCGCGGGTGCGACGGTGCGCGTGCTGGAACTCGACCGGACCGGCCGCACGGGCGCCGACGGCGGGTTCCTGTTCCCGGACGTTCGCAGCGGCACGTACACCGTCTTTGTCCGCGTGATCGGATATGCGTCCCGGACGATCCCCCTTCGCCTGGACGCGGAGACCGTCGATCTGACGGTCCGGCTCCGCGAATCGGCGATCGAGGCGGAGGAGATCGTCGTTTCGGCGTCTCCGTACGCGCGCACCGCAGACGACCAGTACCAGTCGGCGGAATCCAAGTCGCTTGTGGAGCTGCACGCCAGTCCCGGGTCCAGTTTCTCCGAGAAGATCTCGGATCTCCCGGGCGTTGCAGTCCGCTCCAACGGCTCCGCTCCCGCGCGGCCGATCCTCCGGGGGCTGTCGGACAACCGGGTACTCGTCCTTGAGAACGGGCTCCGTACGGGTGACATCTCCACGTATGATCCCGCGCACGCCGTGCCGATCGAAGCGGCGGGTATTTCGCAGATCGATGTGATCCGCGGTCCCGCGACGATCCTGTACGGCCCTAGCACGATCGGGGGACTCGTGAACGTCTTCACAAACACCATACCTGTCCCCTCGGCCGCCCCGTTTTCCGGGACGGTCTCGCTCACGGGGAACACCGCGAGCGATGAATACGCCGGATACTTCAGCGGCGTCCTGAGCGGCGGGGGTCACGCCTTCGGGATATCGGCCGCCGGATCGCACTCGCAGGACATCCGCATCCCTGAAGGGAACTACACCGATCCCGGGAGCGGCAAGACGTTCTTTCTGAACCGCATGCCGCAGTCCTTCGATCACGTGGAGGAGGCGGCCATCGGCTATTCCTATCAGGGCGATTTCGGCATGATCGGCGCCGGAGTGAAGCACTACGAGATGAACTACGGGATCCCGGGCGTCCCCCCCAACCCGGACTGGGCGGACGTCCCTCCCGGTACCTCCCGTATCGCCCAGAAGAAGAACACCGTTGAAGTCCGGAGCCTGCTCGACCTCGGCGGATCCCTCATCCGCCAGGTACGGTTCAACGCCAACTACGTGGACTACAATCATTCGGAGTTCCCGACGGTCGAGGACTCCACGGGGGTTTCAGAGGCGCAGGCGAACCACTTCCACAAGCAGGCGGTCAATGCGACACTGCAGCTTCAGCACCGGCGGTTCGGAAATTTCCAGGGGATCGTGGGATTCTGGACAAACATCGAGAACCTCACGATCGACGGCGATGCGCCCCTCGGGCCCAATTCGCTCACCACGGGTCTTGCCTGCTACGCGTACGAAGAATACATGGCCGGCGACGACACGCGTCTCCAGGCCGGGTTGAGGTTCGACTACAACAGGATACATACATCCCCCTTCGCGGAGTCTCCTGATTCAGTGTTCCGCACGCTCGATGTCGCCCGGCTCTCCAATGCCCTGACGGCCTCGCTGGGAGCAATCCGGAGCCTCTCCTCCCTCATGACGCTCTCCCTGAGCCTCGCCCGGTCGTTCCGGGCTCCGACTGTGCAGGAGCTCTTTGCAAACGGTCTCGATGCGGCGAGTTCGACGTATTCGAAAGGGGAAGCGGACCTTTCGGCCGAGACCGGGTTCGGCATTGATGCCTCGTTCAAGGCCCGCACCCCCGGCTTTGTCCTCGAGGTCTCCCCGTATGTAAACTTCATCCACAACTATGTGTACGCCTTTCTCACGGGGGATACCCTCCAGGATTTCCCCGTCCGTCAGTTCTCGGCGACAGACGCAAGGCTGATGGGATTTGAGGCGTCGATCACCGTCGAGCCGCTCGACAATATTGCCGTGAAGGGGAGCGTCGATTACGTGAACGCCGAGGATACGAAGAACAGCGTCCCCCTGCCGTTCACTCCCCCCCTGCGGGGTCTTCTGAGCGTGAGGTACCAGGACGCTTCATATTCAGGGGTGCTGGAATTGCGCCTGGCCGCGAGCCAGACCCGCCTCGGCGACGGGGACACGCCGACCGCGGGGTACGGCGTCCTCAACTGCGGCGCGGGGATACGACTCACCTCCGGAGGGCTCGTCCACGCACTGAGCGTGCACTGCGACAACCTTCTTGACAGGGTGTACAGGGACAACCTGTCGGTCGTCAAGGATTTCATCCCGCAGCCCGGCCGATCCTTCCGGCTGGCCTATGATCTCCTGTTTTGAGGGAGCGGGAACTCAGGGCCCCGGGGCATCGTTATATTGAGGTTACCCCTCCGGAGTTTCCCGGTTACGAGAAAACAGGGCTGTTCCATGAAAATCGTGTCGTCCGTTCTCTTCGCAGCGCTCGTTTCCGCGGGTTCCGCCGTCGCCGGTAATCCCCCCGGCAGCGCGGACTCGCTTCTCGGCGAGGGGACGCTCCCGAACTGCGTGAGATACGCGCTTTCCCATCAGCCTTCGATCCGGCAATCGCTGCTGGATGAAGAGATCACGGACCGCGTCATCAACGGCAAACTGGCTGACTGGTTCCCCCAGATCTACCTCAGTCTCAGTGCGCAGCATTTCTACCAGCTTCCCGTCTCCCTGGTGGGGGGGACGCCGGTGAACGTGAGCCTGGCCAACGCGTCCACGGGGACGCTGTCGGTCACGCAGACGATATTCAACAGGGATGTCCTTCTGGCGAGCAGCACCGCCGGAGACGTCCGGGAAGCGACGAGGCACAGGACGACCGGCACTACCATCGATGTGGTGATCAATGTCAGCAAGGCATTCTATGCCGCTCTCCTGACACGCCAGCAGATCAGGGTCCTCGATGACGATATCCTCCGCCTCGAGCAGAGCCTGAAGGATGCCTTCGCGCAGTACCGGGGGGGGGTTGTCGACAAGACCGACTACAAGCGGGCGACCGTCTCTCTCAACAATGCGAAGGCGGAGCGGAGACAGAACGCGGAGCTCCTGAACGCTCGGGACGCGTTCCTGAAGCAGCAGATGGGATATCCCGCGGGGGAAACGCTCGAACTCGCATACGACAGCACGCACATGGAGAGCGAAATACTCATCGACACAACGAAAGCACTCCGGTATGAGGACAGGGTGGAATACCAGCTCCTGGAAGTGGAGAAACGCCTTGCGGAGGCGAACCTCGACTACAACGACTGGGGTTTTCTCCCTTCACTGAGCGCATTCGGCGCCTACAACATGACATACCAGAGCGCGCAGATTCCTTCTCTCTACACTCATAACTACCCCAATTCGTTTATCGGGCTGCAGCTCTCCTTCCCCGTCTTCCTCGGGGGGAAACGGATACAGGAGATCAAACAGGCGGGCCTGGAGGTGCGGCGGCTGGAGTACGACATCGCCTTGTTCAGGAACGGGGTGAGCGCCGAGTACGCGCAGGCGCTGGCCAATTACAGGAGCAACCTGAATACGTACGATGTGCTGAAGGCAAACCTCGAGCTCGCGGACGACGTGTACCGGACGATCCAGCTTCAGTACAGGGCCGGAACGAAGACCTACCTGGAGCTGATTTCGGCCGAAACGGATCTGCGCACCGCCGAGCTCAACCGGACGAATGCGCTCTACCAGGTGCTCTCCAGCAAGCTTGACGTGCAGAAGGCGCTGGGGACCGTTCAATATTAATCAACACTGGCGCCGCAGGCGCCCCAACACCAACAGACGGAACATCAATGCGGACATTCGACAAGCTGTATATACCGATCGCCCTGGCCTCCCTTGCAATGGTCGCGGCGGGGTGCGGCGGGCGCTCCGGTGCCGAAGGGAAACCTCCCCCCGGCATCCCTGTTGCGGTCTATCGGATCGACACCGGCAGGGCGTCGTACAACGACGTCTACCCTGCGACGGTCTTCGCGCTGAACCAGGTTGATCTCCGGCCGGAGGTGTCCGGGTACCTGGTGGGGATATACTTCAAGGACGGCCAGCGCGTCACCAGGGGGATGAAGCTCTACGCCATCGACCAGCAGCACTACCAGGCGGTCTATGATCAGGCGATCGCCAACCGGAACACCGCGCGGTCGAATCTTGCGAAACTGCAGCAGGACGTCGACCGGTACAACGAGCTCGCGAAAGACGACGCGATCGCACGACAGACGCTCGACCACGCGGTCGCAGATCTCCAGTCCGCCAGAATGCAGGTGGCGGCCCTCGAGGCAAACGTAAAGAACGTGCAAACGGACCTCCGCTATTCGGTGATCTGCGCGCCGTTTGACGGCACGATCTCCTTCTCGCAGGTCAAAGTCGGTTCCGCCGTCACTGCGGGCCAGACAATGCTGAACACGGTCTCCTCCGACGACCCGATGGCGGTGGACTGCGCCGTGGACCAGAAACAGATCAACCGCTTTGCGGGGATGCTCGAGAAGAACGCCGGTGACGGTGATACGACGTTCACGCTTGTCCTGCCGGACGGGTCCGTCTACCCGGAGGCGGGACATCTGAGTGTCCTGGACAGGGCGGTCGATCCGCAGACCGGCACAATACGCGTGCGGATGGTATTCCCGAACCCGCACAACGTGCTGAAAGCGGGCCTCACGTGCAACATCCGCATCAGGAACACGAGCGCCGCGAGCACCGTCCTCTTCCCGTTCAGGGCGGTCGTGGAACAGATGGGCGAGTACTTCGTCTTCGTGCTGAACGGGGAGAAGGTCACGCAGAGGAAGATTGACCTCGGTGCCCGGATCAACGACCTGGTCGTGGCGCGGGAGGGGCTCTCCCCGGGAGACCAGATCGTGGTGGATGGAGTCCAGAAGATGAGGGATAACGCCGTCGTTGCGGTCGTGCCGCAGCAGATGAAGCCGGCAACGGAAACCGCCTCGGCGAAATAGCCCTATGATTGCAAACACATTTCTCGACCGCCCGGTGACGGCGATCGTCATCTCGATCGTCATCGTCCTTGTCGGCCTCCTCGCAATCTACAGTCTCCCGGTCAGCCAGTACCCGGACATCACGCCGCCGACCGTCCAGATTTCGGGCGTGTTCAACGGCGCGGATGCGCAGACGGTCGAGCAGACGGTGACGACCCCCATCGAGTCCCAGGTGAACGGCACACCGGGGATGGCCTACATGGTGGGGAACAGCACGAACGACGGGCGGACCACGATCAACGTCACGCTGAATGTCGGGACGAATCCGGATATCGCCGCTCTCGACATCCAGAACAGGGTGGGGATCGCGACCCCCCAGCTCCCCGATGACGTCAAACGGCTGGGGCTGACGACAAGGAAGCGGAACCCCAGCATTCTCCTCCTTGTCGCCATCTACTCCCCCGAGGGGTCCCACGGTGTCCCCTTTCTTGACAACTACACGAACATCTTCGTGCGCGATGCGCTCCTGCGGGTGAGCGGGGTGGGGGATGTCTTTACGCGCGCCGATGATTTCAGCATGCGCATATGGCTGGAGCCGGACAAGATAGCCCAGCTCGGGCTCACGACGAACGATGTTGTCAACGCGCTTGCGGAGCAGAACCTTCAGATTGCTGCCGGGTCCGTCGGGGCCCCTCCCCAGCGGAGCACGCAGCCGTTCGAATACACGGTCTTCACGAACAGCCGCCTGAGCACCGAGGAACAGTTCCGGGACATCATTGTCCGCTCCAACCCGCTCCAGGGTTCCGCCGTCCACCTGAGGGACATCGCCCGGGTTCAGCTCGGGAAATTCGCGTACGCGAGCAATTCGTTCGTCGACGGCAAACGCGCCTCGTACCTGCTTGTGTACCAGGCCCCCGGGAGCAACGCGCTCGATGTTGCGAAAGGGATCTACGCGACGATGGACCGCCTGAAAGGGTCGTTCCCCAAGGACGTGGATTACGTGGTTCCGTTCGAGTCCGTCTCGGTGGTCAAGGTGTCGATCAACGAGGTGATCCTGACGCTCCTGGAAGCCCTGGGGCTCGTCGTCCTTGTCGTGTTCCTTTTTCTCCAGAGCTGGCGGGCGACGATCATCCCGGTGCTCGCAATCCCGGTCTCCATCATCGGCACGTTCGCACTCTTCCTTCCGCTCGGGTTCACCATCAACACGCTGACGATGTTCGGGTTCGTCCTTGCCATCGGCATCGTCGTCGACGATGCGATCATCGTGGTGGAAGCGGTACAGCACTACATCGACCGTGAGGGACTCACGCCCGCCGAGGCGGCGCGCAAGGCCATGGCGGACATCTCGGGCCCGGTCGTGGCCATTGCGCTGATACTGGCGGCGGTGTTCATCCCTGTCGGCTTCATCCCCGGGATCGTCGGGAAGCTCTACCAGCAGTTTGCGATCACGATAGCGATCTCGGTCCTGATCTCCGCGTTCGTGGCCCTGTCGCTGACCCCTGCGCTCTGCTCCCTTTTCCTCAGGCCGTCGGTGCTCGGGAAAGAGGCGAAGGGTATCAACAGGTTCTTCGTCCGGTTCAACGCCTGGCTTGAAAAGACGACCGGGTCCTACGCCCGGTGGGTCCGGGAGTGCATCAAGGGGGCGCGTTATGCCATCATCATACTGGTCTGCATCTACGCGGCGACCGTCTTCATGTTCAGGAACAAGGCGACGGGGTTCATCCCGTCGGAGGACGAAGGACGAGTCTATGTGACGTTCGAGCTCCCGGAATCGTCGTCGACAACAAGGAGCCTGGAAGTCCTGGACACGATGATGGTGATGCTCCAGGAAACCCCAGGCATCGCGCATTACGCCGCGCTGGGGGGCCTGAACGTCGTGACGTTTGCGACGAAGTCGAACAGCGGCACGATCTTCGTGCAATTGAAGCCGTGGGACGAGAGGTCGGAGAAATCGCTCCAGCTGAACGGGCTTATCGCGACGCTGCAGCGCCGGTTCAGCTCGATCAGAGACGCGAACGTGGTCGTCATATCCCCCCCCGCGATCCCGGGGCTCGGGCAGACGGGGGGGTTTTCCTTCGAGCTCGAGCAGCATGAAAGCACCGACGACATCAGGCAATTCGAGACCGTCGTGCGTGCGTTCGTCGCCGAGGCGAACAGGCGCCCGGAGCTGAGCCGCGTCTTTTCGTTTTTCACGGCGCGGA
>PMDK01000198.1 GCA_003154425.1 Ignavibacteriota bacterium | reverse complement strand
GCAATGCCTGTCCCGCTCCCGTATCCTTCGAGCGAACCGCTCTTGCCGTAACAGTCCGGCCCGTCTTCGGCAACGCGCACATGACCTATCTCTCCGGCCGCGTCGCTCGTCCCCCTGTAGAGCCTCCCGTCCAGTATGAGTCCGGCTCCGAATCCCGTCCCCATGGTCACGAACACGATGTTCCGGAAGCCCTTCCCCGCGCCGAAATACCATTCCGCGAGCGCCCCGGCATTCCCATCGTGCTCGACGAACACCGGAACCTGAATCCGGCGGGTGAGCAACTCCTTGAGGGGGACGTCGGTCCACCCGGGGAGGTTGGGGGGGGATTTGACGATCCCCCGCATGACCTCCAGCGGCCCGCCGACGGACACGCTCAAGGCGCAGGGAGGACTCCCCATGTGCGAGACCACATGCGCCACCCGATCCAGCAAGCGCGAGAACACGTCGTCGAAACCGCGGCCCGGCTCGGTGGCAAACTGCTCGCGGTGAATGATCCCGCCGTGCCTGTCTCCGGCCACCACGGCGGTCTTCGTGCCGCCGATATCCAGACCTATGATCCAATCGCCGGCCATGGGCTTCACAATCAGAGTCCGTAGCTCGCTGGAGAGAAGAGGCTCCCGTAGCTGTCGATCATCGGGGCCATGAGCTCCTCTTCCGCGTCCGGAAGCGACTCGAGAGCGGATTGAATCTTTTTCAGCCACTCCGATTCCCGTTTCGGGAGCGCAAGACGATCCTCGCGCACCGCGTCCCGGATCAGATCGACGGCTTCCCGGGCCGCGGCACATGTCCGTCTGTAGGGGGTCTTCTCCCGGATGATCGCCCCCGCGATGCGGAGCGTGGACTGCGGGGAGAGGACGAGAGCCTGGGGACTGAGATGGACGTCCGACTCGACAAGCATGTCACGGTACATCCTTTCCTGACCGCTCCGGAGTGCTTCGTTCATGACACGGCAATCGTAGGCGAGCGACTCGAGGAACGCCTCCGGGGCTGAGCCGGAAAGGAGCCTGACGTTTTGCACCGATTCGTTGCTCCAGAGGTCGCACAACGCCCCGGCAATATTCCCGACCGGGCTGAAATGCGCGCATGACGCCGACTTCCCCTCCATCGATATGGGTGCGCCGGTGATCGCCTTGATCACGGGTCCTTCGTACGCACAGTCTTTGGAAGGCCCCACCGCCCCGCGCGAGAAGGCGACGAGGCTCCGGACGGCCGACGCGGCGCGGATCACCGCCGCCAGCACTTCCGGCAGCATCCCCTGGGAGGCAAGCTGCATCGCGGTGTTCGCAAACCCGCATGCCGAATCGGCACCGGGAACGACGCCGTGTTCCCTGCAGATCCGGACGATGACTCTCCAGAGGAAATCCATGTCCCGCGGCGCAAGGACACCGAGGGCGAACATCACACCATGGATGTCGCCGTACAGGAGAGCCTGGTCGTGCACTTCCTTGCCGCCGACCGATTCAATCGAGAGGACGTCCGCACCCGCACGTGCGCACGCCGCGATCGACGCCTCGAGCGCCTCCCATGCCGGGCCCTTCCGCAGAAGCGGGGGACGCACCATATCCCTGATGTCCGTGGGGGTGACGCGCAGAGCGCACGGAAGCCCGGAGTCATCGTGCGCCCGGCGAAGCGACTCGTGAAGGAGCGCGACTATCTCCCCACCCCACGCCGGACGCTCCGTCATGGGGGGGAGAAGCTCGAACTCCACCATGAGCCCCGGGAGGCGTAATCGGGCGGCCGCGCGGCGTATCATCTCAGCGATATCCCGGTATTCGGTCATGACGGCTTCCCACGAATCCTCCGTAATGCTCATGGGGGGAAGCGTGAAGTTCAGCTCAGGGTAGACTTTCCCCCCTCCGACGTTCAGGCCGAACCCGCATTCGACCGGCATGGGAGACCTCCCGAATGTGAAGCCGGAGATGTCGGGTATCAGGAGCCTGTCGTAGGCAATCGTTGCGTCGTCCATGTGCTCGCTCATGAGTTCAATGCATCCTTCGGTCATTGTCTGGAAATGAGGCCGCGGACGATCGCCGCCGCCGTATGCAGGTTCTCAAGGTCAATCCATTCTTCGCTTGTGTGTGCCTGTGCTATGTCACCGGGTCCGAAGACGACAGAGGGAATCCCCGCTCCGTTAAACAGACCCGCGTCCGTCGCATACTGCGCCGCTTCAACGCGCGCTTCGCCGCAGACGCCCGCTATCGCTCCGGACAGGAGACGGAGGAGCGGACTTCCCTCCGGCACCTCCATCGCTCCGACGGTCACATGTGGCGGCTCGAACTCCCAGCCGGGGACCCCTGCGAGGGCGCGCCCCGCCGCCGAGAGAACTTCTTCCGCGGACTCCCCCGGGAGCGTGCGGCGGTCCACCTCCACCGTGCACCTGTCCGGGACGACATTGACCGCCTGTCCTCCCTCGATGACCCCCGCGCTCAGGGACGGAGAGCCCAGGAACGGATGAGGCGTGGAGCCCCGAAGGGTCTTTCCGTATTCTTCAAGCCGCCCGAGGACGTGAGCCATCGCGTAGATCGCGTTCTCGCCCCGCTCGGGGTACGCGGAGTGCGCCGCCACGCCGCGCGTCGCGATGCGCCAGCGGGTCACTCCCTTGTGCGCGCGGACGATGGCGAGGCGTGTCGGTTCCCCCACGATCCCGAAGTCGGCCTTCAAGCCGTGCGCCACGGCGTGCCGTGCCCCCGTGAACTGGTATTCTTCGTCGGCGGCGGCAAGCACGATGACGTTAAACCGCAGCCGCCCCCCGCCATCGAGCAGGGAACAGACGCCATGGAGAAACGCCGCGAGCGAGCCTTTTGTATCGCAGGCTCCCCTCCCGTACAGCCTGCCGTCCCTGAGTTCAGGCGTGAACGGGGGGATCGTCATCGACTCCGCCTGCACGGTATCCGAGTGGGCCTCGAGAAGGAGCGTCTGTTCCGCTCCGGCGTCGATGAACCCGGTCACGTTGGGGCGCCCGGCGAGGACATCACTCACGGTGGTCTCCACACCGTGCCGGCGAAGATATGCGGCGACATACGCGGCCACGTCCTGCTCCGAGTACCCGGGCCCGCTCTTCCCGCGCCCCATCGGGTTCACGCTCGGGATTGCAACGAGATCCGCAAGGAGGCGGACGAGCGGATCGGACAGTGTCCAAGAAGACATGAGACTCCTTTCACACCCTACGCCCCGAAAACCCGCTCCGCGACACGGAATCGTCCGATCGCGGACTCCGCCGGCTCGTAGCAGTTGCCGATCCCGGCAGGGATCGTTATCATCCCCTCGCGGACGGTGATGAGCGGCGCGATGACATCATCGATGAACCACCGGGCTGATGACTCGACGTCCGTGGGATACGCGAAATTCGGGAGGGTCGCCAGATGGAGGGTCTGCGCCCCGCCGATCCCCAGCTCCGGCATGGTACCCGCGCTGACGGACATCCCCACCGAAGCGCACAGGTCATGCACGGCAATCGCGTTTGCGAGCCCGCCGACACGCTGTATTTTTATATCCACGATCCGGCAGCTCTTCATCCGTATCGCACGTCGCACGGCACGGATATCTCCCGCCCCCTCGTCCAGGCAGAGGGGAGTCCTGATTTTCCCCTGCAGGTCGGCATGTCCCCTGAGATCATCGCCGGGGAGGGGCTGCTCGATCATCACGAGTCCGAACGCGTCGAGCGACTGCAGGTGCGGGATATCCTCCCGGGAGTATGCGCCGTTCGCATCGACCATGAGGGGGATGTCTCCGAACCGCTGGCGGATTTCGCCGAGAGGACCGACATCCCAGCCGGGCTGGATCTTGATCTTGACCCTCTTGTATCCTTCGGCGAGATACTTCTCGATTGTGGCAATCATCGCCGGGATCCCCTTCGTGATGCCGACAGCCAACCCTGATTCCACCGGGACATTGTACCCGCCGATCAGCTCGTACAGGGGCTTCCCGGCAGCCCTCGCCTCCAGATCCCAGAACGCCGTCTCGAGTCCCGCCCGTGCAAACGGGCTTCCGCCGGCACGGTCCAGCACGCGGTTGATCGCAGCAACGGAGTCGACCTTTGCAGCCAGGACCGCAGGGATGAGCCAGTCTGTCAGGAATTTCCAGACGGAGGCGGGGGTATCGTCGGAATAAAACGAGCCGGCCATCGGAGACGCCTCTCCCATTCCGGCGAGCCCCCCGGCATCGACACGCACAAGGATCCCGTCTTTCTCGCTCACCTCACCGTTGCTGATACGGTACGGCTCGACGAGCGGTATGCGGACGTGCGTCAGTGTGATCCGCTCGACCTTCATCGCCAGCGAACCGGGTTGCGAAGCTCACCGATTACGGAGGAGTCCGTCACAAATTGTGCGACGTGCATGGCGCATCTCAACGGGCATTGGTTGTTTCATCGAATCGCACCCCGACCGGATGCTGTCCTTCGAGCACCCCCTTTGGGTATGCGAGGACGCGCTTCCGGCGTTCGGGGTCGTCCCGTGTCAGTTCATCGATCCAGTGAACCCCGTACAGGACGTGGTTCACCTCGTCCGCAAGGAGAAAGTCCAGGAGCTGTACAGACCGCTCGTCTCCCCCTTCCTTCGCCTTCTTGATCCAATCGCGGAGGTGCTTGCAGCTCTCGCTTTCGAACGTCATGTTGGAAAGCGCCAGGCGCTCCAGCGGGTCGGGCCTGTTCACATCCTGTTCCCAGCCCCAGCAGCTCGTCTTGAACATGCCGACGCGGCCTCCCAGCTCTTCGAGCCTCCTCTGGACGATCTCGGCGTGGCGTGCTTCGTCCCACGCCTGCCGGGCCATATCGAGCTTCATCTGCCAGGGGATGCCGGGGAAGTCCGCGAGTATCCTTCCCATTCGTTCCACGGTGATGAACTCGCTGTTCAGGAGATCGTGGAGCAGGTGCTGCTTCCCCTCCTGCGTATCGAACGACCAGTTCTTCTCGGTGAATTCTCCGGGATCGGCGATGATGTCCCACCGGCTGTCCCGCACCGGAAGGAGGCTGTACCCGTGGACCTTTGTGAACGCATATGTCCCGCGCCCGGCTCCCGTGAAGGGGCCCACCCCGCCTGAGGCGGCGGGGGCGACCTCACGCAGCTCCCGGGCAAGGTCACGCTCCCATTCTCCGGTCAGGGGATCCGCCGGGAGGCGGGAGATGACCTTTTCCGCCCAGGTGCAATGATCCCTCTCCTCATCCGCAATATGACGGAGAATGTAGACGGTCGGCTCGTCCGCCGGAAGCTCGGCCATGGCGATGTGGCTCCTGTACGCTTCGATGAGCGCCGGCTTCAGTATGCGGTACAGCCCCACCATCCGTTTGAGGTCCCCCTCCGCCTTCCAGACCCTCTCGATGAGCCGCACGACGCCGTCGGACGGCGGGATGGCATGGAAATGCGCGGACCGGCCTTTCAGCTCGGGGATCCGCTTTCCGAGAAGGTCTGCGTGAACGGCGTCCTGGTACATCTGCCGTCCGAATGCGATCTTGATCTCGGGATCCAGTATGGTGCAGGCCCAGCTCCCCATGAGCTCCATCATCTGTATCTCGAGGTACTGGTAGCGGCCGAGAAGCTCCAGATTACGCTGCACGCTCAGAGTTTCCGTCATTCCTTCTCCTCGTTTAGAGCCGGATGCATACGGTGACGATGCCGCCGGCGGGGACATCGAGCCGGATGGATCCGCCCCGCGAATCGGCGGTGAGGACCCCCTCCCCCGTCACCTCCTCGTTCAGATTCACAAGCAGGGCCTGTTTCACGGGGCGCGCACACCGGAGGACCCCCTCCACGCCGTCAGGGCCCGGGTTGTACACCCGGACGATTATCCCGGTCCCGTCTTCCGATTCCTTCAACGCGCTCAACACCAGCGGCCCCCCTTCCAGGGCGAGGAGCGAAGATTCCAGAGGAAGCGGGGCGGTGTTCTTCCGGCACAGCGGGAGCACCGGCAGATGGAACCTCTCGCTTTCCCGGCCGACGAACTCTCCCCAGTCCGGCTCGTCCGGACCGTGGGGAAGGAGCGCATACCGGAACGTGTGGACTCCCTGGCACTGCGCCTCCGGCGTCTCGTTGTCCCACCCCGCCTTTCCCCCGGGGCGCGTGATGAGATCATCTCCTGCAAGCCTCCCGACGCACCGCAGGAGCGTGAGCGCCAGCGTCCCTTTTCCGTCCAGCTTCAGCTCATATTCCGGAAGGCCGTACGCAAGCAGCGTCAGGGAACGCTTCCTCCCCCGCACCGTGACGAAACGCTGCATGGGCGCAACCTGCGCAGGGTATTCGATCATGAAACTCCGCACGTCGTATTTTCTCTGCACGCGTTCGACGATACAGAACTGCGAGTCGGCGCGGACACGGTCGGTCCTGATCCCCGCGGGGAACAGGACGCGCAGCCGGTGATCCCGGGCGCGGTTGTCCACGGTGGTCTCACATTCCACGGAGCGCGAATAGGCGCCCAGCGAGATGCGCGTCGTGACCGGGACCGCGACTGTCCGTTTGCTCCTGCTCTTGCGGTCCGGGGCCGCTGAGACGGGGAGGCGGAGTGTGGCCTGCACGCGGAGGGTGGCCCGCAAGGGACCCCGTTCCAGGACCGTCACACGCACGCGGGTTTTCCCGGATCGGACGATGAGGTCGCGAGCCGGGTAGGAATAGTTGTACTCATCCCCGACGTCGCCGGAATCTTCGATGACGTTCAGTCCCGCGTAACGCTCCCCCCGGGTCCTGTCGTAGAGCGTCATGACGCCGCGGGAGTTCACGGAGACCCTGAGGAACCGGTTCTCGATGAAATCCTTTCCGGCCTTCACGCCCGGAGCGGCCGCCGTGAGTTTTTTTCTTTTTTCGATCCGGAACCCCCTGAACCCGAGAGGGGGGATGTCCCTGGCATCGACAAGTATGCTGAACCGGTCCGCGAAAGTCTGGCGGGGGTAATTGTAGTGGCTGCAGGTGATGTCGTATCCTTCCCCCCGGCGGAGGAGCTGACAGGGGACTTCGGCCCCGGAGGCATCCAGCAGCGCGAAACTCCGGGCCGGCGGAAGCTCCGGGTCCACCACGACGTCCGGATTCAGACCGACGACCACGTCCCTGCGGAAGAAGTGCACTTCCGCCTCCGCAATTTCCGTACGCGCGAACGGGGAAGGATTGAACAGGAAGAGGTACCTGTCGTCCCCGGACGCCATGTCGTCGTACGGGAGTATGTGCTCAAGGGAGGTGTCCACGACCGATCCGCCGATATCCTGCACGGCCGCGAAGCGCGTCATCATCTCCCTGTGCACGGGGTCAATCGAGCAGCCGCAGATGCTGTCGTGCGGGTGATTCTTCATCAGCGTCGCCCATGCATGCCGCAGGAGCGGCGACTGCGAGCGCCCCCCCTCCGCGCAGGCGAGCGCGTTCAGGGGCTCCGCATAACGCTCCAGCAGCATCTCCGATCTCCAGTTTGCCTGCTTGATGTACATCCTGCT
>PMDK01000250.1 GCA_003154425.1 Ignavibacteriota bacterium | reverse complement strand
GTCGTACACCACGCGGTTGATCCCCGGGATTTCGTTTGTGATCCGGCCCGATATCGCCGCAAGCACCTCGTGCGGCATCCGGAACCAGTCTGCCGTCATCCCGTCGACGCTGGACACGGCGCGGAGAGCGACGCTGTAGCCGTACGTCCTTCCGTCCCCCATCACTCCCACGGAACGCACCGGAAGAAGGACGACAAAGCCCTGCCAGATGTCACGGTAGAGTCCGGCCCGCCTCACTTCGTCCGTGAATATCTCGTCTGCTTCCCTCAGAAGCGCAAGTCTCTCGCGCGTCACCTCACCGAGGATGCGCACGGCGAGCCCCGGCCCGGGGAAGGGGTGCCGCCAGAGGAGGTCGTCAGGGAGCCCCAGGTCCGCGCCGACGGCGCGTACTTCGTCTTTGAAGAGCTCCCGGAAGGGCTCAATGAGGCGGAGGTTCATCTTCTCGGGGAGGCCGCCGACATTGTGGTGCGATTTGATTGTCACCGAGGGTCCCTTGAACGACGTGGACTCGATCACGTCCGGATAGAGTGTCCCCTGCGCGAGGAAATCGACTTTCCCGATCTTCTCCGCCTCGCGCTCGAACACATCGATAAAGAGCCTCCCGATGATCTTCCGCTTCGTCTCCGGATCGGTGACGCCGCCGAGCCCTTCCAGGAAGAGGTCGGAGGCATCAACGTAGACCAGGGCGATCTTGAACCGGTCGCGGAACGTCTTCACGACCGCCTCCGACTCGTTCTTACGCATCAGCCCGTTGTTGATGTGTATGCAGGTGAGCCGGTCTCCGATCGCCCGGTGAAGGAGGAGCGCTGCCACCGACGAATCGACCCCCCCGCTGAGCGCACAGAGGACTTTTCCCTCTCCCACAGTTTGCCGCACGTTCTCCATCGCCTCCCCGATGAACGCCGACGGGCTCCATCCGCCCGAGCATCCGCAGATGCGATACAGGAAATTGCGGAGGATCGCCGGCCCTTTCGGGGTGTGGGCAACCTCGGGGTGGAACTGCACGCCGTAGATTTTTCTCTCCCGGTGCCGAATCGCGCACACGGGAGCGTTCGCCGTGTGGGCTATCGCCTCGAACCCGGGGGGCATGCGCGTGATATGGTCCCCGTGACTCATCCAGACATTGAGCCCCGCGGGTCCGTCCGGCTCGATCCCCGCGAACAAATCGCCTGCGTCATCGACCGTGAGGACCGCCTGGCCGAACTCCCGCCGCGCGGCCCTGTCGACTTCCCCGCCGAGCTGGTAGGCAATGAGCTGGAGGCCGTAACAGATCCCGAGAACAGGGATCCCCAGCGAGAACACCCCGGCCGAGGAGACCGGCGCACCTTCTTCGTAGGCGCTGTAGGGGCTCCCGGACAGTATGATCCCCTTCGGCCTCAGCTCACGGATGCGCTCGACGGGGATCGTGCATGGGTGGAGTTCGGAGTACACCCCCGCCTCCCGGACGCGCCGGGCGATCAACTGGGAATACTGGGCACCGTAGTCGAGGACGAGAACGAGTTCGTTGTGGATCATCGGGAGGGATTCGGCATTCCGGATTGGCCCAATATACGGAATTCCCCCGTTTTCTCCAACGTTCTTCCCCTGTTCATCGCAGCGCCCCGGGTCTCCCGGAGCGGAGACGTTTTCTCCGGGGCCGTTTCAGGAATTCGTCCAGCACGGCGGAAATGTCGGGCTTCGTCAGTTCCTCGAGGGTGTAGCTGACACGCACAGAGGGTTTGGCGATCTTCAGGACGCGCCGCAGATCGATCGGCGTGCCGATCACCACCGTGTCACAGGGAACCAGGTTGATCGTCGCTTCCAGGTCCCGGATCTGCTCCTCGCCGTACCCCATCGCCGGCAGGACAGGGCCGGTGCGCGGATATTTCTCGTATGTCGCGGCAATCGAGGCGACCGCGTAAGGGCGCGGATCGATGACGGCACGCGCGCCGAACATCTTCGCGGCGATCGTCCCCGCGCCGAATTGCATTCCGCCGTGGGTGAGCGTGGGCCCGTCCTCGACCACCAGGACGTTCTTTCCCCGGATCAGCGATTCATCCTCGACCGTGATGGCCGAATTCGCCTGTATGATCGTTGCACCCGGGTTGATCGAGGAGACGTTGGCGATCACGAGGGCGACATTCTCCTTCGTCGCCGAATCGACCTTGTTCACCACGATGACGTCGGCGAGACGGACGTTCGTCTCGCCGGGNNAACGACATGTCGTTGTTCCCCCCGTCCCAGACGATCACGTCGGCTTCCTTCTCCGCCTGCCGCAGGATCGCTTCGTAGTCCACGCCCGCGTAGATTATCGTCCCCTGCACGATGTGGGGTTCATACTCCTCCATCTCCTCGACGGTGCACCTGTACCTGACCAGGTCTTCGAGCGTCGCGTAGCGCTGCACCCGCTGTTTCACCAGGTCGCCGTACGGCATGGGATGCCGCACCGCCACGACGCGCATCCCGCGGCTGCGCAGCTCACCGCAGACCCTGCGGGACGTCTGGCTCTTCCCCGACCCCGTGCGCACTGCAACGACGGCGATGACGGGAACCTTCGAGGGGATCATCGTGTGGCTTCCGCCGAGGACTGTGAAATCCGCCCCGAGCGCCATCACCATAGATGCTTTGTCCATCACATAATTGTTCGACACATCGGAGTAGGAGAAGACGACCACGTCCACGTTGAGCTTCCGGATCAGCGCGGGGAGATCCGATTCCGGATGGATCCGTATCCCCCGTGGATATCCGGGACCGGCGAGTTTCGCAGGATACTTCCTTCCCGCAATGTTCGGAATCTGCGTCGCGGTGAACGCGACGACCTCACAGGCCCTGTTGCCACGGAAGACCGTGTTGAAATTGTGGAAGTCCCTTCCCGCTGCTCCCATGATCAGTACGCGCGTTTTCGGCATGCGTTCTCCTTATGTCGGCAATTGTCCGTTAGCGAATGATA
>PMDK01000129.1:384-2741 GCA_003154425.1 Ignavibacteriota bacterium | reverse complement strand
TCCGCTCGATGAACCGCGTCAGGGGAGGAAGCAGCCGCCCGATGAAGCTCGAGCCGGTGTCGATATCGGGCAACACCGAGACTGCCGTGACCGCCAGGGCGTTCAATGCCGTGAGGCCGACGCCGGCAGTCGTGAGAAAAAGGAGGTACAGGAGTGCCGCAAAGCCCATGTGGGTCGACGCTTTCATTCACGCCACCCCGGCCTCCGAAGGATCATGCTTCCAGGCGCTTGTAACAGCTTTGCACCTTGTCCTCGACGCCGTGCTTCCGCAGGAGCTCATGGTTGATGTCGTAGAGATCTTTGAGGATATCGAGAGCCCTTGCTTTGACCCTGGCCCTCCTGTCGAAACGGTCCCGCCTCACAAACTCTTCAATCAGTTCCAGCACGCGAGTCGCATTCAAGGGAGTCACGATGCCGGGGTCGAATCCCCCGGGGTGGGGAAAGAGTTGGTTGAGGATGCCTTCCATTTTCTTCCCCAGCTTCCCGCCGTGGAGCTCGCTCACGGCACCCAGGAATTCAGCCAGTGCGGTCCTGAACACGGCAGCCAGAGCTGTATCGCCCGAATCCCCCGGGGGAGTATCCGGCACCGGGTTGACGGGGTCCGCCCCTTCCGTGTCCGCGGGCGTCCCTCCGGTCGCGTTCACATCCCCCGGATCCCTGTCACCGGGGAGCGGACATGTGCCGGCGATCTCCCCCCGCTGCCGGATCAGGGCGTTTAACTCCAGGTCATACACGATCATCCTTCCCTGTCTGAAACGGAAGGCCTCTCTCAGCAATTCCTCCGCCGAGTGAAACCGGCTGAGGACGATCAGAGGGAACGGATGGGACGGGCGGTCGACCTCGAGGATGCCGTTCTTGCACCCGCTCCCGATCAGCAATGAAGAGAGCTGCTTTCTCGAGAGCCGGTCGATCACGACGTTGACACTCGGGACAGTGTGAAATGTCCTCCGGAACCTGTCGAACCCCTGCTGTGAAACGGAGAAAAGGTAGACCCGGCATCTCATGGCGCATGCCGCCAGACACATCCTCACGGATTTCTCGCTCAGAATCGTCCGGAGATCATGGTGGAGACCGGCATATTCCTCAACGCGGTCACCGCGGACGAAGAGGATATCAAAGACATCCGGGGAGTCCTCGTAGGTGATGACGATGTAGCCGAATTTCTCCGGTCCCTGGGACGCCGGGAGAAGGAGCGGGTGCACAAGCCCTGCATCGACCCCGTAGATTATCTCGAGCGCGCCTGAGATCATTCCGGAGGCTCTCCCGCGGGCGTCTTCTCCAGCTCACGGAGGCCGAGCTCAAGCCGTGCCACAGCGTGCTTCAGCCGGATCAGATCGATCCTCGCACCCGCCAGTGCGTGATAATCGGCGCGCCCCTGGGCGAAGAGAAGTTCCTGATACGCGGCGGCGGATGCGCGCACCGAGAGCTCGTCCCGGAGAGCTGCGAGTTCCGCCGAGAGTTCGCTCCGCTTCCGCCTGAGTGCGAGGCGGGCCAGGGCCTGTCTGTGGATGAGAATGGAGAAACGGGTCTCCGTCTCCGCAAGGTGGAATTCTGCCCGCGCGTGTTCCGAAGCGTCAAGGAGGCTCGTGATGGAGAGTCCGATCGTGAGCCTGTAGGAATCCTTCGGCAGGAGAAGCGCCCCGGCTGCATCCGGAAACGCGAGATCACGGACGCCGACGCCACCACCCGCTTCAAGTCGGGGGATGAGCCTGTGCCAGAAGTCCGACGAGGTGACAAGCGACCGCGCTTTTTCGACTTCGAGCAGCGCAAGACGCCGGTAAAGCGAGTCGAGCCCGGGTGAAGAACGGCCGGAAGCATCGGGGGCGCCGGCCGCCCCGCCGGCGGGATCCGGCGATTCCTGTCGTTCATCAGGCTCCGACTGGGATCTCACCCGGGAAGAGAAGAAGAGCAAAACTATCGCGGCAAGGATTCTTATCGGCATGATATCTCCCTCCTCCCCCCCACCGAGGGGGGAGATTGGCGCGTCTCAGTGTCCCGTGACCGTTTCCCGCAAAATCGAACCATCGGCTCTCCCCAGCGAAATGACGACCCTCCAGCTCCCGTCCGGGAGGTCCGTCCGGGTCTGGAGCGCACCGGTGGAGAGAGCGGTGCTCGTCGTTCTCCGTATGAGCGCCTGGTTCTCGTCGGTCACCTCCGTGACGACGCTCCCCGCACTTGCGTACCGGGAGGTTATGCGCACCGTCTGATTGACCTGATCCGTCACGCGCGTCATTACGGGGAGCCGGAAGGTATACGTCTCGGTGATCCCGTTCCTGAGTACATACGTTATGATTGTGTCACGCGAGGCGGGACGGATTTCGGTCGCCGTTGTCTGCTGAGGCCGATCACTGCGGAAG
>PMDK01000129.1:0-280 GCA_003154425.1 Ignavibacteriota bacterium | reverse complement strand
TGCGGCTGGCCCGGCTCCGTCGGATACAGCGTCTCCCGGCGGCAGCCGGTGAAGAGAATGACGAGCGTGAAGCCCGCAAGCAGGGCCGGCCTCAACAGCGGGCCCCGGAAAAGACGAAGAATCGAACCGAGTCTCATTGTCTTCATTGTTCCCCCATGTGTGAGTGGATGTTCAGGTCAGAAATGGAATACGCGGACGGCTGCCTCGAAAGGCCGGTCGTTTACGCAAACGATGCCGACGTAGTCGCCGGCAGGTGCAAACAAACCCTGGGACGTATCGC
>PMDK01000249.1 GCA_003154425.1 Ignavibacteriota bacterium | reverse complement strand
AGGACATACTCCCCCAGACTGTCCGTGCCAGGGAACTGCTCGGTGATTTCTGGTTCAATTCTGAGCCGGTCCCCGTCACGGCCCTCAGGGGCCGGGTGGTGCTCCTGTACTTCTGGGATTTCGCATGTGCCGGATGCCTGAGGATGCTCCCCTATGTCGAGGAGTGGGAGAGACGGTACTCCACGTTCGGACTCGTGACGGTGGGGATACATACCCCCAGGTTCTCGTTCGGGAAGAACCCCGGACATGTGCAGGAGGCGGTGGCCCGCTACGGGATACGGTTCCCTGTTGTCATGGATAACGAGGCCCTTATTGCGATGCAGTATGAATGCAGGATCCTCCCGGAGATGCTGCTCGTCGACAAGGATGGTTTCATCCGATACCGGAATGCCGGGGACGGCAGTCCGGGTGCGATAGAGCATGCCCTGCAGGCCCTCCTCTACAGTGCAGGGGTCGGCGCCGTGCTCCCCATCGTCATGGATCCCCTGAGGGAAACCGACAGGCCGGGGGCGATTTGCTTCCGTGCGACGCCGGAATTGTTTGCGGGATATCTGCGCGGGAGCATCGGCAATGTCGAAGGGTACGCTCCCGAGTCGGTTCTCTCGTACTCGGACCCCGGTATCTATCTGGACGGGCGGATCTATGCCGACGGGGAGTGGCGCAGTGAGCGGGAATGCCTCCGGCTCGCCGGTGGATCAGGGCGTGAGGGGCACATCCTTGCCAGCTACAGGGGGATCGATGTCCAGGGGGTGCTCGAGCCTGAAGGGGCGAAGAAAGCGGAGATCACCCTGAGGCAGGACAACGAGTTCCTCTCTGCAAACAGGGGGGAGGACGTACGGATCGACAAAAGCGGACGGAGTTACGTCGTTGTTGATGAACCGCGCCTGTACAATCTTGTACGGAACCGGGAATACGGGGGGCACCTGATCAGGCTCAGCGGCGGGAGTCAACGTTTTGCGGTGTACGGATTTGCGTTTGCGACGGCGGTTATCACAGAACTCGTTTCCAACAACTAGCACCTGTCCATGGCAGAATCCGTCTGGCCCTCTCCCGTGCAGACGAGAATCACCGGACTCTTCGGCATCAGGTATCCGATCATACAGGCCGGGATGGTATGGGCGGCGGGCAGCAGGCTCGCCGTTGCCGTTTCAGAGGCGGGGGGGCTCGGGATGATCGGTGGAGGTTCGATGAAGCCCGACCTTCTCCGCGCGCAGATCCGGAAAGCGAAGGTCGCAACGGCGAATCCCTTCGCCGTCAATATCCCGCTCGCCCGGCCCGACGCCGGCGATCTGGTCCGCGTCGTCATCGAAGAACAGGTCCGGATCGTCTTCACATCTTCCGGCCATCCCGTGAGGTTCACCGGGGATCTGAAAAAAGAGGGGTGCACGGTCGTGCATGTGATCGCCGCGGTGAAACATGCGCGCAAGGCGGCCGATGCGGGATGCGATGCCGTCGTCGCAGAAGGGTTTGAGGCGGGGGGGCATAACGGCGTGGATGAAATCACGACGCTCGCTCTCGTCCCACAGGTGGCGGACGCTGTCAGCCTCCCGATTCTTGCGGCCGGCGGGATCGCCGACGGCCGTGGTCTCGCGGCGGCGCTCGCGCTCGGCTCTGATGGCGTTCAGGTCGGCACAAGGTTTGCGGCGACAGTGGAATCTTCAGCCCATGAAAACTTCAAGCAGGCGGTCGTCAGGGCCGGGGACGGCGACACGGTCCTCACGCTGAAGAAATTGGCGCCGGTGAGGATGATCAGGACCCCGTTCGCCCTGAAGGCCCTTCAGGCCGAACGTGACGGTGCAACCCGGGAGGAACTGGAATCCCTTCTTGGACGGGGGCGGGAGATGATGGGGATATTCGAAGGGAATATCGAGGAGGGGGAATTTGAGGCGGGGCAGAGTTCCGGGCTTGTGAGGAAGATCCTTCCCGCCGGAGAGGTGGTGAGAAGGATGATGGAGGAGTACCGCGCGGTGGTTCAGAGCTTACCCTGAGGATTGTCGATGCCGAATTCGTTTGTGGATATGCTGCAACAGAAGGTCGTTGTCTTCGACGGGGCGACGGGGACACACATTCAGGGACAAAACCTGACCGCGGATGACTTCGGGGGGGAGCACCTGAACGGCTGCAACGAGTACCTGGTCGTGTCAAAGCCATCCGCGGTGGAGAACGTTCATCGCGATTATCTCGAGGCCGGGGCGGACGTCATCGAAACCGACTCATTCGGGTCGACGTCCATCGTGCTGGGGGAATACGGGATTGCGGAGATGGCGTACGACCTCAATTTCAGGGCCGCCCGGATCGCCCGGCGGGTGGCCGGCGGTTTTTCCACTCCGGCGAGGCCCCGCTTCGTCGCAGGATCGATGGGGCCCACCACAAAACTCCCCTCGCTCGGTCATTGCCCCTTCGCCGAGATGTCCTCTGCCTACAAAGAGCAGGCCAGGGGGCTTGTTGAAGGCGGCGTCGATCTTCTCTGCGTCGAAACGTGCCAGGACCTGCTGCAGGCCAAGGCGGCCCTGTGCGGAATCTTCGGGCTCTTTGAGGACTTGCGGCGCCGCGTGCCGGTTATCGTGTCTGTCACGGTGGAGTCCACCGGGACGCTGCTCCTGGGGACGGAGATCGCAGCCGCGCTCGTCGCGCTCGAACCCTTTGACGTCGATGTGATAGGGATGAACTGCGCAACGGGGCCGAGAGAAATGTCCGATCACGTCCGGGTCCTCTGTTCGAGCAGTCCGAAGCCGGTCTTCGTCATGCCGAACGCAGGGATGCCGGAGAATGTGGGGGGACACGCGCAGTATCACCTGACACCGGAAGAACTTGTCCGCTACCTGTCGCACTTCGTAAAAGACCTGGGGGTGAGCGTCGTGGGGGGCTGCTGCGGCACCACGAAGGAGCACATACGCCAGCTTGCCTCGGCGGTCGGGGGACTTGCGCCAAAGCACCGGGAATTCGATTTCATTCCGAGCGCGTCGAGTCTCTACCAGGCCGTGCCGCTCCACATCGATCCTCCCCCCGTCCTTATCGGCGAGCGAACGAACGCCAACGGCAGCAAACAATTCCGTGAGCTCCTTGCCGGGGAGGATTGGGAGGGGATCGTCGCAATGGGGCGGGGCGCCGTACGGGAAGGGGCGCACATGGTCGACGTCTGCGCGGCGTACGTGGGCCGCGACGAGGCGAGGGACATGAAGGAAATCATCACAAGGTTCAATACACAGGTGACGCTTCCCCTTGTCATCGACTCCACCGAAGCCCCTGTCATCGAAGAAGCCCTCCAACTCATCGCCGGGAAGTCGGTTGTCAACTCGATAAACATGGAGGACGGGGAAGAACGGATCAGGAGAGTCGTCCCCCTCTGCAGGAAATTCGGCGCGGCGGTGATCGCCCTGACGATCGACGAGCAGGGGATGGCGAAGACGGCCGACCGGAAGATGGCAATCGCGCGGATCATCTACGACCTCGCCGTGAACAGGTACGGGATGAAACCGCATGACGTGATATTTGATACTCTCACGTTCACTCTCGGATCAGGGGAGGAAGAGTTCCGGCGCGCCGGGATCGAGACTCTCGAAGGGATCCGCCGGATCAAACGGGAGCTGCCGGGCGTCAAAACACTTCTGGGGATCAGCAACATTTCGTTCGGACTCTCCCCGGAGGTGCGCCATCCGCTGAACAGCGTCTTCCTGCACTACGCGATCGAGGCCGGGCTCGATATGGCGATCGTGCACGCGGCCAGGATCATGCCTCTCTACAAGATCGACGAGAAGGGGCGTGAACTCTGCCGCGAACTGATTTTCGACGAGCGGCGCTACGAAGAGCTGATGGAAGGCGGAGCCTCCCACCGGAAGGTCACCTACGATCCGCTCACCGAGCTTATGGCCTTCTATGCCGGAAGCCGGAAAGAAAAGAAAGCCGCGACGACCAGGGGGGGCACGATCGAGGCCATCCTGAAAACCAGGATCATCGACGGCGACAGGGTCGCCTTGCAGCAGGATCTCGATGAGGGACTGAAGAAGTACAGCGCGCTGGACATCATCAATACGGTTCTCCTTGACGGGATGAAGGTTGTGGGGGAGCTGTTCGGGAGCGGCCAGATGCAGCTCCCGTTCGTTCTCCAGTCCGCCGAGGTGATGAAGGCGTCTGTCGCCTACCTGGAGAAGTTCATGAGCAAAGCGGAGACGACCTCCAAAGGGGTGATGGTCCTGGCGACGGTCAGGGGGGACGTCCATGACATCGGCAAGAACCTCGTTGACATCATACTGACAAACAACGGGTACCGGGTGGTGAACCTCGGGATC
Organism: Ignavibacteriota bacterium; assembly: GCA_003154425.1. Classification (GTDB taxonomy): domain Bacteria; phylum Bacteroidota; class Ignavibacteria; order UBA10030; family UBA6906; genus Fen-1273. Next base: position 10,277 of record PMDK01000249.1, on the reverse strand, counting down.
AAGGTCCCCATCGACGCCATGCTCCAGGCCGCGGAGGAGCACCGTGCGGATGCGATAGGGATGAGCGGCCTGCTGGTCAAATCCACGCTGATAATGAAGGAGAACCTGGGGGTGATGAACGAACGCGGGATCACGCTTCCCGTGATCCTGGGGGGCGCTGCGCTCACGCGCAGGTATGTCGAGCAGGATCTTCGGGGTGTGTACCGGGGAGAAGTCCTGTACGCCAACGATGCGTTCGACGGCCTCAAATACATGGCCGAGATCGCCTCCCGGGGGCTTGCCCGGGCGCATGTGGGGGCGCCTGCGGTGGTGGCGCCTTTGGCGCCACAGGCGGGGGGGGACGAGGGAGAGGAGATCCTCGCGGGAGCGGAAGCGAAAATTGCGCTGGCGCAGAAAGAAGATCCCCGCTACACCCCCGCAGCAGAGACATCCCCGGAGGCGGCCGGGCTCGTCCGTTCGCGCGTCCGCACCGACGTCCCGATCCCCGTCCCTCCGTTCCTGGGGTCAAAGATCGTGGACCCGGTCCCCCTGGAAATGGTCTTCCCGTTTGTGAATGACGTTGCCCTGATCCGGGGACAGTGGCAGGTCCGCAAGGGAAAAATGACGGACGACGAGTACCGTGCGATGGTTCGGGAGAAAATCGTCCCGGACTACGATGCACTGAAGGCGAGGATCGTGCGCGAAGGACTCCTCCGCCCCGCAGTTGTGTACGGGTACTTCCCCTGCCAGTCAGAGGGAGACGACCTGATCGTCTACGATGAAGGAGGACGTGAGGTGCGCGTCCGCTTCACGTTCCCGCGCCAGAGAGGGGACAGGAGGCTCTGCCTGTCGGACTATTTTGCGACGCTGGAATCCGGACGGATGGATGTCGTCGCATTCCAGCTTGTCACGATGGGGAAGGGGGCTTCGGAGGAGTCGGCCCGGCTGTTCGCCTCCGGCGACTACAAGGACTACCTGTATTTTCACGGGCTGAGCGTGGAATGTGCGGAGGCGCTTGCCGAGCTCTGGCATAAACAGATCCGCCAGGAACTCGGGATCGCGCTCAAGGACGCGCAGGACGTGAAGAGGCTCTTTTCACAGGGGTACCAGGGGTCCCGCTACAGCTTCGGGTATCCTGCCTGTCCGAATCTTGAGGACCAGAAGAAGCTCTTCGAGTTGCTCGACGCCGAACGGATCGGCGTGCACTTGACCGACGAATACTCGCTCGATCCCGAACAGAGCACAAACGCGATCATCGTGCATCATCCGGAGGCGCGGTATTTTACCATCGCGTAGCGGAAAAGATTTCCGCCGTGCGTCTTGCAATTCCACCCCCTTTTTGCTATGTTTTTTGAAATGGGAGACCTGTTCCGGAAAGGGATTGAGGAATTCAACACTCAGTGCTTTTTCGAGGCACATGACACGTGGGAAGAGCTGTGGCGCGGGACGTCAGGCCCTGACAGGCTCTTCTACCAGGGATTGATTCAGACTGCAGTCGGTCTCTATCACCTGACGAACGGCAACTTCCGCGGTGCGCGGAGCCAGTTCAGCAAGGCCCTGGACAAGCTTGAGCGCTACCTTCCGACGTATCACGGGATCGACACGGTGCACCTCATCGGCGAAGTGCGTACGTGCCTCCTTTGCGCCGGAAACAGCGGCGCGGACAACGTTGTCTGTCCTGATCCTCCCCTGACGCCGGAAATACGGATCTCCTGAACAACAGAACGACCTCTTTACAGAATCAATCAACGGAGGAAGACTCTCATGTCAACGATGATCACCGAAGAATGCATTAACTGCGGCGCGTGCGAACCTGAGTGCCCGAATACCGCCATTTATGCCGGCGGAGTGCAGTATGAGTATAACGGAAAAATGTTCGATGCTCTGTCGAATGACTTTTACTATATCGTCCCGGAAAAGTGCACCGAGTGCGTCGGGCATTTTGACCAGGAACAGTGCGCCGCGGTCTGCCCGGTGGATTGCTGCGTGCCGGATCCGAACCATGTCGAGTCGGAGGAGGTTCTCGCCGCCCGTGCAAAGTCGATCCACCCGGAAAAGGAGTTCGGGGAGCTGGGCCCCTCGACGTCCCATTTCCGGAAGGGGTGAGTTCGCGCTCCCGGTCCATGCGTGAGTATCGAGGTCGGTGTCCCGGTGGATGCCGACCTTCGTTTTTTCCCTCACAGGAATGCACGCTCTTTCGTGACCCCCCCGGAGGGCTCCTTCGGGCGGGGGATCTCTCAGACGACAGACTACAATGCGCATCGGCAACTACGAAGTCCATCCGGTGGAGACAGGCCGCTTCGCGCTCGACGGGGGCGCGATGTTCGGCGTCGTCCCGAGACCTCTCTGGGAGAAAACGAACCCGCCCGACGAAAAGAACCGCATCGCCCTGGCGGCGCGGGCGCTCCTCCTTCAGGGGGGTGGGCGCACCGTGCTTGTCGACACGGGCAACGGCGGGAAATTCGACGAAAAGCTCAGGTCCATATACCGGATAGAGAACACAACCGCGGATATTGTTTCATCGCTTGCCCGGTTCGGGGTGACGCCGGAAGCTGTCACCGATGTGATACTCACCCACCTTCATTTCGACCATGCCGGCGGCGCGACCGCTTTTCAGAACGGAGAAGTGGTCCCCGCGTTTCCCCGGGCCCGCTACCATGTCCAGGCCGAGCACTGGCGCGCCGCGCAGGTCCCCACCGAGCGGGACAGAGCGAGTTTCTTCCCGGACGATTTTCTTCCGCTCCAGAGGGCCGGGGTCCTGGAATTCAGCGAGGGGGAAGGGGAGGTCCTTCCGGGGATCTCCGTGCGTCTCGTGCACGGTCATACCTCGGCGCTGCAATGTCCCCTCCTCAGTGACGGCCGGACCACCCTTTTCTGTTGTGCGGACCTTGTGCCGACTTCCTCCCACGTCCCCCTCCCGTGGATCATGGCGTATGACCTGAAGCCCCTGGTGACGCTTGAAGAGAAACGACGCCTGCTCGCTCAGGCCGCCGACGAAGACTGGATCATGTTCTTCGAGCACGACCCGGTCCTGGCCGCAGCCCGTCTGCGGAGGACGGAGAAGGGGATCGTCCTGGGAAGCCCGGTGCTCGTCGCATGAGCGTGGAGCCGGCACTCGTGCGGGTGGCGCGTCTCTCCGACATCGCGGAAGGGAAGAGCGCGAGGGTGATGCTCGGGGACGACGAAATTGCGCTCTGGCACGTCGGCGGGGAACTGTACGCCATCGGCAACGTCTGCTCGCACCAGCATTTCTCCGAACTGCACCATGGCATCCTCTCGGGTCTCACGGTCGCCTGTCCGATGCACGGATGGACGTATTCACTGGAAACGGGGATCGCCCTTTCGGGGAGCGGGAGAGTCAGGACGTACAATGTGAAGGTGGAAGGGGACGACGTCTACATCGAACGTCCTGTCCCGGGGAGTGACCAGCCGTGGCCGCGATGACTTCGCGGGTGAAGTCGAAGGCGCTCGCGCTCGGGTTCACGAGCGTGGGGATCGCCTCCGCCGGAATATTGGAAGAAGAGGGGGCCCGGCTCCGCACATGGCTCGACAGGGGATACCAGGCCTCGATGGGCTGGATGGCACGGAGCGTCGCGAAGCGATCCGACCCCCGGCGTGTTCTCCCCGGAGCCCGCTCCGTCATCGCCGTCGCCCTGAACTACTATGCAGACGTTCCTCACGGCGGCGCCGCCGGAACAGGGAAGATCTCCCGCTACGCCTGGGGGGACGACTACCACGACGTCCTCGGTGCGAAACTCGGCGAACTGCGCGACTGGCTCGTTGCGGAAAATCCGGGGAGCGACGCCAGCCTTTATGTCGATACGGGTCCGGTGATGGACAAAGCCTGGGCCGTGCGCGCCGGTATCGGCTGGCTCGGGAAGCACACCAATGTGATCACCAGTGACGTGGGGTCATGGGTCTTCCTCGGTGAAATCCTCACGTCGCTGGATCTCGAGCCCGACGATGCGGCCGAGGACAGGTGCGGAACGTGCACGCTCTGCATCGAGGCATGCCCGACCGGAGCGATCGTCGAACCGTACGTCGTAGACTCGAATCTCTGCCTTTCCTACCTTACGATCGAGCACCGCGGTCCGGTGACGGCCGATGTGAGGGGGCGATTCGACGGCTGGATTTACGGATGCGACACCTGTCAGGATGTCTGCCCCTGGAATCTGAAGTTCGAGACCCCCGCCTCTGAGCCGTCATTTCTCCCCCGCGAAGGGTTTGTCGCCCCCCCGCTGGAGGAGTGGCGGCATATGGATCAGGCGGACTTCAGCGCCCGCTTCAGGGGGAGCCCCGTCAAGAGGGCGAAGCATGAAGGGTTGCTCCGGAACATCGATATTGTGCTTGGCACGGCTGACCCCGGTCCTTCATCGCCGTCATCTCACCCTACACCAGGTGGTTGAACGAGAGAAATGACAATGCACAAAAGACTCATCATCATCGGCTCCGGTCCGGCCGGACTCACGGCGGCCCTCTACGCGGGGCGTGCGAACCTCTCCCCCGTCGTGTTCGAAGGGATACAACCGGGAGGACAGCTCACGATCACAACCGAGGTCGAGAACTACCCGGGGTTCCCCGGGGGGATCATGGGACCGGAGCTGATGGACGTGTTCCGGACTCAGGCCATTCGATTCGGCGCAACATCCCTCTACAAGAGCATTTCGAAAGTCGATTTCCGCGGCCGCCCGTTCCGCCTCTGGTCGGACGGGGAAGACTATACCGCGGACGCCGTCATCGTCGCGACCGGGGCGTCGGCGAAACTGCTCGGAATCCCCTCGGAGAAACAGTACATGGGGTACGGCGTATCCGCATGTGCGACCTGTGACGGGTTCTTTTTCAAGGGACTCGGAGTCGTGGTGGTCGGCGGGGGGGACACGGCGATAGAGGAGGCCACGTTTCTTACGAAATTCGCATCGAGGGTCACGATCGTCCACAGACGGGATGCGCTCCGCGCCTCGAAGATCATGCAGGAAAAAGCGCTCAGGAATCCGAAGATCGCCTTCGTGTGGGATTCCGTCGTGGACGAAATCCTCGGAAAGGACGAAAACGGCAGGAGGGCGGTGACCGCCGTCCGGGTGAAGCACGTGAAGACCGGAGCCGTTTCGCAGATCCCTGTCGAGGGCGTATTCATGGGGATCGGGCACAAACCGAACACGGACCTCTTCGCAGGCCAGCTCGAAATGGATTCCGTCGGCTACCTGATCACGCGGGGAAAAGGGACGGCGACGAACATCCCCGGCGTGTTCGCCGCGGGTGATGTCGCTGACAGCGTCTACCGTCAGGCGGTGAGCGCCGCAGGGACGGGGTGCATGGCTGCAATCGATGCCGAGCGCTGGCTGGCAGAACATTCACATTCAGATGCTTCACCGCTGCAGGCTTCGCACTCATCATAGATTCGTGTTTTACCCGCACATCAGAGGCTCATAGGTCCCCCCCCCGTCGCCGGCTCAGATCGCTCTGGCCGGCGCTCCTTCCCGACATTTTTTCAGCTTCTCTGACTCTTCTTCCTCCCGGCTCTGCTAATGTTGCTGTCCAATATGACGAATTGGCATGCCGACTATTATGTTTCCACGCCCTGATATCGCCATAACACTTTGCGCAACAACGAATTAAACTGTTAACGATATGCCTGGCACACCCGTTGCAGATACCATTGCCAAGTGACAAAATAACATTTAGATCTGAACTATCAATAAGGAGGCAAATCTATGTTGGTCAGGTTCGAAGAACACCAGTCCTTTGACCCGTTGATCGGGCAGTTGCTCGGCTTCGGCCGGGATGTCGATTCTCTGTATGATTCTTCTTTTGAATCTCCTGCGGTGGAAGACGCCGCATTCGCTCCTCACCTCGATGTCTCCGAGAACAAGGAAGAAGTGGTCGTGGTGGCGGAGCTTCCGGGGGTGAAAAAGGAAGAGGTGAAGATCTCGCTTGAAAAAGGGGTCCTCACAATCAAGGGGAAAAGGGAAGAAGATACCACCTCCGGCGATGCACGCGGGCTCTTGCGCGAGCAGCGAAGGGGGAAATTCGCAAGGATGGTCCGGCTTCCCTACGAAGTCGACGCCGCGAAGGTCTCTGCGGAACTCTCTGACGGTCTCCTGAGGATCGTTCTGCCCAAAGCCGAAGCGGCCCGGGCTCATGAGATCACGGTCAGGTAATGGAGGAAGAAAAGTCATGACGCAATTGAATAATGCTGTTGTGAAAAAGAGCGAGGCGGAGTCAGGCCAGGGCGCCTTCCTTCGCGCGCCGATGTCGATCCCCGCCTCGGATGTCTCCGAGACCGGTGAGGCGTATCTCCTGCACCTGGATATGCCGGGGGCACAGAAGGAGGCGATCAGCGTCACTGTGGTGGACGGGATGCTTGTTGTGAGAGCCCCCATGACGCCGATCCACGGTGAAGGCGCGGCAGTCCTGTACCGGGAAATCCGGACCGGAGCGTACGAGCGGCGCTTTACGCTGGGAGAAGGGATCGATCGGAATAATGTCGACGCCCGGTATGAGAACGGCGTGCTGGCCCTCAGGCTCCTGAAGTCCGAAGCATCGAAGCCGAAGGAGATCGTCATCCGGTAATCACAGAATCCATACTGAAACAGATCGATGTCAGGGTGAAGTAACAGTCGCCCCCCGGGGTCGTTCCGGGAAGGCGGACGGCATATCAAGTGGTTTCTCGGGCCCGGGCGCCCGGGGATCGGTGGGATCCCCGGGCCAGCCCGCCGGGTTTTCTTCAACAGGACAGGAGCCGTGCAAAATGGCAAAAAGCCGCAGCGAAACAACGATGACGAAATCCACCGTACCACAGGCCCTTCCGGTCCTTCCCCTGCGCAACGCGGTATTTTTCCCGCATCAGGTGACCCCGCTCTCGGTGGGGCGCGAGGCGAGCATCAGGGCGATCGAGGAAGCAGCGCGAAACGAAGGGCTTATCGCCGTCGTTGCACAGACCGACGGCGAAATTGAGATCCCATCGGAGAAAGATATCTACTGGGTGGGGACACTTGCCCGCGTTTTGAAGGTGTTCACGCTCGCCGACGGGTCGCGCAACGTCCTCGTACAGGGGGTCCGCCGTGTCCAGCTCATATCGGTCCTTCATGCGGAGCCGTTCATACACGCGGTCGTCAGGGACGTCGATGAGGTGAGCGTGACCGGGATCGAAATCGACGCAATGGCAACCAATCTGAAGACACAGTTCAGGAAGGCCGTCGAGCTTTCCCCCAGCCTGTCGGAGGAACAGCTTTCCATTGTGCTCTCGCTCGAACAGCCCGACGCGATGACCGACATGATCGCATCGATGATCCCCGTGGGAGTTCCCGAAAAACAGGAGATCCTCGAATCCCGGGAGATCCGGGACCGGATGGAGAAGCTCACGCTTGCGCTCACGAAGTTTCTGCAGAAGCTTGAGCTCGGGAATAAGATCCAGTCGGAGGTCCAGGGAGGGATCAACAAGTCGCAGCGGGAATACTACCTCCGTGAGCAGATGAAGGCAATCCGGAAGGAGCTCGGGGAGGAAGATGGAAACGTGGAGATGGGAGAGCTGCGCGCGAGGATCGACGCGGCGCACCTCCCCGAGGAAGCCCTGAAGGTGGCTGAGAAGGAGTTCAAACGGCTCTCGCAGATGAACCAGGCCTCCGCTGAGTATACAGTGAGCAGGACGTACCTGGACTGGATACTCGACCTGCCCTGGAGTGTTGCGACGGAGGACTCGCTGAACATCGCTCACGCGCGGGAGGTCCTCGAACGGGACCATTACGGCCTCGAGAAGGTGAAGAACCGGATCCTGGAATACCTCGCGGTGCGCAAGCTCAAGAACGACATGCGGGGTCCCATCCTCGTGTTCGTCGGTCCGCCGGGAGTCGGCAAGACGTCGCTCGGGCGGTCAATCGCGAATGCGCTCGGACGAAAATTCGTCCGCATGTCGCTCGGCGGAGTGCACGACGAGGCTGAGATCCGCGGGCACCGGCGCACATACATCGGCGCCCTTCCCGGGAGGATCATACAGGGACTGAAAAAGGCGGGGTCGAACAACCCCGTGCTCATGCTGGACGAGCTCGACAAGCTGGGATCGGACTTTCGCGGCGACCCTTCCTCGGCCCTTCTGGAGGTGCTTGATCCCGAACAAAACAATTCGTTCAGCGATCACTACCTCGAGATACCGTTCGATCTCTCGAAAGTGATGTTTATCGCAACTGCGAACATGATCGAGACGGTCCCCCCGGCCCTGCGCGACAGGATGGAGATCATCGAGATTCCGAGTTACGTCGAGGATGAGAAGCTGCATATCGCAAAGAACTTCCTTCTCCCGAAGCAGATCGCGGGGCACGGGCTGACGTCCGAGCTGATCGAAATCAGCGATGATGCGGTTCGCGGCATTATCGCAGGGTATACCCGGGAGTCCGGGGTCAGGACGCTGGAGCGAACGATCGCCCGCGTGGTGCGGGGAGTCGCACGTGAGGTGGCGGAAGGTGTCAGCGTGAAGACCTCGGTCACGCGCGACTCCCTCTCAAAGTACCTCGGGCAGCAGAAATTCTTTCCCGACGTCGCCGAACGGATCAACCGGCCGGGGATCGCCGTCGGGCTGGCTTGGACCCCCGTGGGAGGGGAAATCCTGTTCGTCGAGGCGACGAAGATGAAGGGGAAGGGAAACCTGATACTGACCGGCCAGCTTGGCGAAGTGATGAAGGAATCCGTTCAGGCTGCGCTCAGTTTCATCGCGGCCAATGCCGCGGGGCTGGGCGTTCCTCCGGATTTCAGGTCTGAACTCGACATCCATGTGCATGTCCCGGCCGGCGCGATACCGAAGGACGGCCCGTCGGCGGGCGTAACGATGCTGACGGCGCTGACATCGCTTCTCACGGGACGGCTCGTGAGGAACGACCTCGCGATGACGGGTGAAATCACACTGCGCGGGGCTGTGCTGCCGATCGGCGGCGTAAAGGAGAAAGTCCTGGCGGCGCACCGGGCGGGGATCAAGACCATTCTCCTCCCGGAGCGGAACAGGATGGACCTCGAGGAGATCCCGAAGGCGGCGCTCGAGGGGAAGGACCCGATCCAGTTTCACTTCGTCCGTGAAATGGAGGAGGTCCTCTCGCTGGCCCTCTTGTCGGTGGAGGACTCCGCTGTTCTGTCAAGGGCTCCCCTGGACCTGCACCCGGCCGATTCAAACTGACGCTCCATTGCGTGCAGATGTACAGCGGATCCCTCACAGGGGCCCCGGAACCCGCAAGGTTCCCGGGGCCCCGCCTTTTGAGGGGGTTGACACTGAAGAGTTTGTTTCGTATAATCTTCTTGTAAATCAACAACTTACAGCGTTCTCCCGGATGTCATGACGAAGTCCACGAAATGGTTTCTCGGCATACTCGCTGTGCTTGCCCTCTTCGCTGTCGGATTCACGCTCCTCATCGTCTCCGTTATCAGCTCCCCCTCGGAAAAAACTGAGACCATCACCGTGGGTTCCGGTGACAGGATCGCCGTCATCGACCTCAGGGGGGAGATCACATCCTCGGAGGATGTGGTCCGCCAGCTGAAAAAATACCGCGGGAACGACGGGGTTAAGGCGATAGTCCTTCACATAGACTCTCCCGGGGGGGGCGTTGTCGCGAGCCAGGAGATGTATGAAGAAGTGAGGAAGACGCGGGACGGTGGTAAACCGGTGATCGTCGCAATGGGTTCGCTCGCAGCGAGCGGCGGGTACTACGTTTCCTGTGGTGCAACGCGGCTCGTGGCGAACAGGGGGACGCTCACCGGGAGCATCGGCGTCATCTCGGAATTCCTCCAGCTCAAGGATGCCCTCGGGAAGCTCGGGATCTCTCTGAAGACGATCAAGGCGGGGAAGCTGAAAGACGCGGGCTCGCCGACCAAGAAGATGACAGAGAATGACCAGGCCTACTTTCAGAGCCTCATGGATGATGTCCACAGGCAGTTCATGGACGTGGTTGCCCGTGAGCGCAGGATGTCGCCGGAAAAGGTGCGGGAGCTGGCGGATGGACGGGTGTTCACCGGCGAGCAGGCAGTGGAACTCGGGCTTGTCGACACGCTCGGCACGTATGAGGACGCCATCAGGATTGCGGCAGGGGTCGCCGGAATCAGCGGTGAGCCTTCGATCGTCAGAGAGAGACGGCGGCAGCCATGGTGGGACATGATGTTCGGGGAGGCGGGGGAGACGCTTCGTGATATCAAACAGGAGCTCCTCGACCGGCCCGCCCTGTCGTACAGATTTGCGGGTCCACCGTATTGAGCCCCAACAACAACTAAGGAGATCCTGCGTTGACGAAGGCAGATATCGTGGACACCATTGCCACCGCCAC